>NZ_PHGS01000011.1:0-86251 GCF_003031125.1 Agrobacterium sp. LAD9
ATAAGTTTCGTTTAACTTCGCGAGGCTGGGCGAACTTAACGTTCACCATCGTCAAATCGATGTGTCCACCATTGCGTATACTCCATCTCATCGACATCGTAGGGAGCCCGTAGATAGGGATAGTCCCAGTTCTCGTAGCGCAGAGGCTTGAGGAAATCATTGACCGCGCGATAGGCCGTCGGCACCCGCCCCTTGATCAAGTCGCCAAGCACAGGCCGTTCACCCGCCTGGAAAACGACGCCCCCCTCATAGGGATGGAGGACGACCTCGTCTCCCAGCATTTCTCTCGCCTTTCCAAGACCACCGATGCGCGCCAGCAGTTCATCGTTAACGGCTGTCAGCCAATTCACGTCACGGATCACATCGGTGCGGTGTAATATTTCCAGAGTAAAATTGCTGCCATCTTCGTAAAGCAGGCCAGGAAACCGCCGGAACAGAGGATATGCTTTTTCAGTCGCACCCGCGGCATAGGAATAGAAAAAAAGCGACATCCCCGAAACAGCATAAAAAACCCGGAGATCACGGCAGGCGTCAACGAATAAACGAACCACGCCAGTTGGGTCGCGTGATAATTCCGATAGCCGTGTCTGATACATCAAGCGCCCGTTGCCGCCGCGATAGCCGGCGCTTGGAAGAAGGACAGTAAAGTAGTCATGGACCGGATCGGTCGAACGCGGCGCCTGTTTTGGCATATGCCTGATATAGAAGCTCGCAGTCTTCCCCTCATCAAAATATTCATCTTGTGACAGATTTTGCGCAACGTCTTCCCGTGAAGAGATGCGACGTACTCGCTCGTTAAAGGACAACAAATTTGTGTTGCCTTCCGCAAGGTCGTAGTAACGTAGCGCCAGATCGAGCATGGCTTGGCGTGTACGCCGTGTTTCACCAACCCCAAAATAGAACCCGGCCGTCAGCCCGAATAACCATTGAATGGCATTACCGGGCAGCAGGCCGATTTCGTCAAGCTTCCCTAGTTCGCCACGCTCTTCGAGGATCGCCATTGTGGCGAGGAGTTCGCTTATATCCAAAACGCCATCCTAGCGCTCGCCACCATCAAACCGGTGTGTCCACCATTCGGTGTACTCCATCTTATCGACATCACATGGCGCTCTAAGATAGGCGCGCTCCCAGTTCTCGTAACGCAGGGGCTTGAGGAAATCGTTGACTGCACGATATGCTGCGGGCACCCTCCCCTTGTTCAGATCGCCGAACACAGGCCGTTCGCCAACCTGGAAAACAACGCCATTGCCACCGCGATAACCGGCGCCGGGAAGAAGGGCAGTGAAGTAGTCGTGGACCGGATCGGTCGAACGCAACGCCTGTTTTGGCATATGCCTTATGTAGAAACTCGCCGTCTCCCTTTCGTCGTCATATTCCCTCTGCGACAGATATTCCTCAATATGTTTTCCTGCTGAAATGCGGCGTGTCCGCTCATTAAACGATAATAAATTGGTATTGCTCTCTACGAGATCGTAGTAACGCAGTGCCAAGCCGAGCATAGATTGGCGTATTTGACGTGTTTCTCCGTCGGCAAAATAGAACCCGGACGTCAGTCCAAACAGCCATTGGATGACATTGCCGGGCGGCGATCCAATTTCGTCCAGTTTTTCGAGTTCACCCCGCTCCTCAAGGATCGCCATCGTGGTGATGAGTTCGCTTAAGTTCACGAGGCTGAGCAACCTTAACGTTCACCATCGTCAAATCGACTTGTCCACCATTGCGTATACTCCATCTCATCGACATCGTAGGGTGCTCGAAGATAGGGATAATCCCATGCCTCGTAACGCAGGGGCTTGAGAAAATCGTTGACCGCGCGGTACGCTGCGGGCACCTGCCCCTTGTTCAAGTCGCCAAGCACCGGCCGTTCACCCGCCTGGAAAACGACGCCCCCCTCGTAAGGATGGAGGACGATTTCGTCTGCGAGCACTTCTCTCGCCTTCTCAAGACCACCGACGCGCGCCAGCAGTTCATCGTTGACGGCTGTCAACCAATTGACGTCACGGATCACATCGGTGCGCTGCGAAATGATTAACCCAAAACGGATGCCGTCCTCATAGAGAAGGCCGGGAAATCTGCGGAACAATGGATAGGCTCTTTCGGTTGCGCCTGCCGCATAGGAATAGAAGAAAAGCGACATCCCCGAAACGGCATAAAAGACCTGAAGGTCACGGCAGGCGTCAACGAAGAAACGCACAACACCTACTGGATCTCGCGATAGTTCCGACAGCCTCGTCTGGTACATCAGGTGCCCACAGCCGCCACGATACCCAATGCCGGGAAGAAGCGCCGTCAAATAGTCGTGGACCGGATCGGTCGACCGCAGAGCTTGGGCAGGCATGTGTCTGATATAAAAGCCTGCGGTCTCCTTCTCATCAAGGTAATTGCTTTGTGCTAGATGGCGCTCAATGTCATCTCTCGAAGACAGACGGCGCGAACGTTCACCGACCGTCAGCAGATTGGTGTTTCCTGTCGTCACATCGTAGTAACGCGCGGCCAGATCGAGTGCGGCTCGTCGTATCCGCGGTGTTTCACCACCTGCAAAATAGAAACCAGCAGTGAGACCAAACAGCCATTGAATCGCGTTGCCCGGCGGCAAACCGATCTCGTCCAATTTGTCGAGTTCACCGCGCTCTTCGAGGATCGCCATCGTGCCCACGAGTTCGTTTAAATTCATAATATTATCCTACCAGCTTGGTATCGGAGGTCGGCGTCCGCCAGGAAGCCTTGGGCCTGGCAACGGAAGCCAGATCGGCGGGCCATTCTCAAGGCCTTTTTTAAGCTGTCGCCATCGTTCTTCGGCCTCCCATTGGCGTTCCTGTTCGCGCTGCCTCACAGACTCCTCGCAATTGTCACATTCATCCAGCACCACGAATTCCCTGTATCTAGCCCTGTGACGTAATGCGATAGCCTCATAAGCGGCATTCTTCGTGGGATCATTCGGAAACTTGTCGCCGGGAAACTTCATGTCATACATATGGGTCATCTGGCCATTCTCGACTTTCACCACGTCCAGCCAGCGGGAGCCACGCACATTGAACCATCGCGTGCCGCCCCAGGGCGCCCGGCGGGGAACCTTTGGAATGTCGTGTTCCTCTCCCTGCAGGATGACATTACCGGGCGGTTTGTCCGGGAACTGATTGTTCGGGTTGTTCGGATCCCAGAATCCAAGTTCGGAAACATAACCGTAATTGGTGCGCGGATCCCCGACCGGCATGCTGCTACCAAGAACCGTGTTCGGATACTGCGCCTGGATCGTTGCATCGACACAGCGCTGATAGCGGCCTGGGCTCGACTCGTCGTCGCGCGGCAAAACCTGATCCATCCATTCAAGCCCCTCGGTAACGCTGTTTCTCGGACGATGCAGCGCATAACAGCGGCAGCCCACCTCGCAGAGATAACGTTCGGGATGGCCTTCGGGCAGGTCGGTCTTGTAGCCGCCGACCGATAAGGTGTTGCCCTTGTTGAGGAGCATCTTGTCGGTAAGGCGCGTTACTGCGCGGCCTTGCATGAACACGTTGGGAGACCACGACAGGAAAGTGGCCTCATGCAGATGCGTGCCGGATTTGACCCCTCCGGACGAACCGGGCTCGTCACCGATCGATTTGGCGAACCGGGAGCCGCGCACGCCATTCATCGCCCCGCCATGCGAAAACACCGTGGTGGTGCCGTCGGCGAGGTCGCGGGCAAATGCGGTATTCGTATATGGCACGGGCACAGGCTTGGGCGGGGTCAGGCATACATCCGGCAGCGTCGAGCGGACGTAGCCGTTCGAGTTTTTGTGGCAGAGCGTAATCCCGTTGATGCGGATTGTTTCCTTCATGCGTCTATCCTGCCGGTTTCCACGTCGCGCTGGACGCTTTCCACAATTACCGCCGCTCTCAGCCCGTCGCGGGAACTGGCGGACAGAAGGATGTAGAGAGATTCTTCGCCCACCGGCTCTGCCTTTTCTACGCGCGATCCCGGAGCAGGCCCAAGTGCAAGCGCCGCCATCACAAGCCCGCTCGCAGCCCCCAGGTCACCCAGCTGAAGCGACGGCATTTCTGCCCTGTCCGACAGGTCGGCCATTTGCGCGGCGTTGGTTGTGATCGCATACCCAAATTCCTCGGCGCGTACGCGATCACCATTGAGATCGACAATGAAGCGATCCGGAGAAAAGCCACCCTCGAGGAGAGCCCCATAACAGCTCGCAAGAGCGCGGCCCATCAATCCGCGCTCGGGATCGATCGGACTTTCAGGCTCTTCCATGATTGAAAGGCGAGCGATCCGGCCGAGCCGCGTATTGTCTTCCGGACCCAGTGCAAACACGGCCGCAGCTTCGCCGGGAACCATGCCGTAGGGGTTATCCCGTGTCAGCAGTTCACCGTGATAAGCCAGACTGTCGAGCATATCCGAATGAACATAACTGTCGACAACCGCAACAAGAACAACTCTCCCTGTTTTCCTCACGACTTCCGGACCATCCCGGCCAACAAGCCGCAGGCTTTCAGCCTGTCCACCAAAGCAAACGGAGAGACCCTTCACTTGCGCCAGGGGGTTCTGCTGGAGCCTGGCATTAAAGTCCTCAGCGACAGGTCCGCCCTCCATCCAATAGGGTAACAGCAAAAGCATCGCATAATCCGCGCTTTCCTGTCCGCGCTTCGCCAACTGCGCAACGCAATCGGCAAGTGCACAGGCGAGTAATTTTCGCAGTCGCTCGACATAGTCCCGCTCTTCCGTCAAAGGAAAGACCGGCGCAAGGGTTGGGGGTCGCCCATCCGCCATCACCAGGTTGCGGTCCTTCTCGGTGAATCGTTCGCCGCTCGAATAGGCGGCAATTGCCGTTTCAAAGTTTTTGCCCGCAGGGCATGTCAGGCCGGCCGCCAAGATTGAAACCGTCGCTCTCATGAGACGACCCCGGCCATTTGCCTCAGTCGTAGGAAAGAGACTTCAACATCCTGGTCGCGCCCGCCACATGGTACATGCGCGTTCCATACCAGATCCACGAGACGCTCATCGCCGGTGATTTCCACCTGAATCAGCCTGAACCTATGCGTTAGCGTCCTACCGGCGATACGCGTGTCCGCTTCGAGGATACATTGCGGCAGGCGAAATTCGTAACTGCCTTCAGCATGTAGCCCTTCCAGCCTAACCGGCTCGCCACCGCGTAGTTCGCCCGGATAAATCTGGTCGACAGGCGCGGTCTGATGGAAATTTTCGGAGAAATCGGAAGGCAAAAGCGGCGACCTGTTTTTAATCCAAGCCTCATCATAGGTGCCAGCGTGGATACGCCGCGTTGTCCAAGCAGGCTGAATCGCACCAAACCCGACCGGCTGCGAAAGCGGCCGACCTGGATCGAAGAGATCCACGGGAGCTGCAATCTGCGGTATAACCAGTTCCGCGCCCTCCGGGGCACGCTCGAAATGACGTGACCAGCCCCGGCCAATTGGATTGGCTTCGCACTCGGCCCCATCATCATCCCCAAAGAGATCGCTTCCGCCGAGCGAACGCCTCCATGACAGTTCGACGCGTGAGGCCCGCTCTTTTTCGGCAACCTCCCAGCCACGCTTCTTTTTGACCATTCGCGCTTCGCCCGTAACGGCGGCCTGCTTTGTCATTGTACCGACAGCAACCGTGACATCGATCCGATCTATCGGTTTCTCGTCAGGCGCAACGGCTGAGCCATGGATAAGAATATCTGCCGCGGGCCGGAAAGGTGCGAAATCTGCGTCCGCGAGGAGTTCACTTGCCTCGGCATCGCGATAGGCCGGAGAGAGCCGGATAGGCTGCGGCTCAAGAAGATCCGTCATGCCGTCCGGACGCGTACGAAACCGCCCACGCACGGCGACACACCAATATTCCTTTCCGTCGCGGTCCCGAACGAAGTAACCGTCCGCGGCAAAAGGCGTGTTGTTGCTGACAGCCCACATGCCCGATCAGTTCAAATCGATATAGGCGGCGTCCAGCGCGATATTCTGGCGGGCCGTCTGGATAATTTTCTTGCCTTCCACCCTCACGATCCCGTCAGAACCCAGTGAGATGCGGGCTTCTCCGTTGCGGATCGTCAACGTCCCCGAACCATCGAACTCGATCATCGTTGCGAGCTTCAGAAGCTTGCCCCATGCGTCCTCCGGCAACGGAAGAATTTCTGCTAAAAGCGCCTTGCGATCAGGGATCTGATTCATATCGTGCAAACTCCCACTAAATTCACCAGATGGAAGGCCGACCCTAAAAACAAGCGGCGCTTCCGTTGACTACGGACCTTTATTTCAGTTGATCCACCAAACCGTCCCCCATGGTACGCGTGACGAAGTCGGTGTGGATCATGGTTGCAACGTCTGTAGGCGTGGCAGGAAACGCCGTAAGCGAAGCCACTGCGGCGACAACGCCCTTCTTGAAACTCAACACGGTCTTGGCACGTATCTTCTGTCCACTTCCTTGAAGAGTAACGATGTCGATGAAACCTTTATCGACTTCACCAACCTTTTCACCAGGAACGAAACTGACGTCCTCGTCCAACTTGAAGCCCACGTCCGGCATGAGATTCTGCAGTTCGATTTCCACCACTTTCGCGGCGAGCTGCCGCAGTTGATCGCCAGTCGGCGACAGGTCCGACTTGGGTGTTGGAAAAATGAACAGGGACACAGCCGCGTTTCCGTCCGGATCATTGGAATTTGTGAATATCGCCCCGGTATAAGACGGATTGGGATCGCTGTTCTGCGTCAGTTTTTTCCATCCGTCCGGCAGGCGTGCGGAGTAGGCAGTGCCGCCGCTCGACGGCAACTCTTGCCAATGCATCGAGCCTTCAATGCCGTCGGTCGTTTCCTTGTCGAGCTTCAAAGCTCCGAAAAATTGCGCAATCTGGGGTTCGACGCGGGCGGCCTCCTCTTCCGCGTAGCCAGCACGCACAATGAGCAGAGACTTATCCTCGCGCCATACCGAGACCCTCTCACGGCGGTTGAACCCATTATCCGGCCCGAGGGCAAACACATCGCCAGCGTCACGACCATGTTCCTTCATCGCGGACACGGAAGGTGCCCATTCTTTCGCAAAAAGCCGGGCGTAATCAACGCCGCGCGCAACTTTTTCCGGTTTGATCTCGGCGGTGATGATCTGGATTTCGAAATGATCGCGATTGGCGGGATCATAGCCGATTGTCTGCAGCGTGACATTGTCGAAGGTTTCGTACTTGTCCCATTCGGACAGCGCTCGCTGTTCCTTGAACCACATAAACTTGTCGATCTTGACCGAGTGAAAATTAAGATCCTTGGCGTCCTGAAATGTATATGGCTCCGACGCCTTCGCTGTGGTGTCCAGGGTCAAACGGCTCGTATAATCTTCAGCCATAACATCCAATCCAATTGCGGTCGTCATCAAAACCATCGCCGAAAAAGACAGTCGGCGCAGCACCAAAAATAGAGGCTTCAACGTTCGGTTCTCCGTATCATTTTCCCCGCCATCCCTTGATCAGGTCTGCGGCCTTATCAAGACCGGTCAGGCCGGCAGATGCTTTTGCGCCGCCCCCCACGCCAAAGCCAAGTTTCGCGCCGACCTCCGCGCGGGCCTTGCCCTTTTTCACGCCTGCTTCCGCAGATGCTTCAGCCTGAGCGCCAACAGCCCCCTGCAGCTCACCGCCAAGGCACACACCAATATCCCATTTATCTTCGATGAGTTGGTTGTGCTCTTCGAATAGCCAGTTCCACGCTTTGATGACAGGATTGCCAACACGGCTTGGCGTCAGGCAAAGTTCCCCGTTCACCGAGCCCTCGATGACATTGGCCTTGGCCGCAAGTTTCAATGTCCCTGTTACCTCTTCAGGGTTACCGACAAAAGCAACCTCGCCCTCCAGCTCTCCTTTCAGCACCGCGCCTTTTGCGGCTCCGGAGATGACCTGGTCCTTGAGAACCTCGACTTTGCCCTGAGCCGCAGCGGCACTGGCTTTTGCGCTTAATTTGGCATCAACACCGCCTTTGGTGAGGGAAAATCCGGCTTTTCCATCACCTTCAAGAGCTCCGAACTTGTATTCTCCTGAAGCCCAATCCTTTGCCGGGTCGCCAAAGCTGTCTCCGGCCAGTTTTTTATCGGCTTTCCACCATGTATACTCGGCAACCTGGAAATTGCGTTCCTTCCATTTGCCGCGCCAGTCAGTGTCGTGGTCGGTCTTCCCGTCCGGGTTGCGGCGCGTGTAACCCGAAACGAGATACTCTCTCACGCCCCGTTGGTATTTCTTGCCAACGCCGGCTTCCTTGTAGTCCTTGCTCAGTTCACCAAACTTCCAGGCGCTTTCCTTGGTCTCGTTTTCACGTTCTTTCTGAGGAAGGAGTTTGTTTGCGCTGGACGATCGTCCGAAAAGCACGGTCTCGTCCACAGCGGGTATATATTCGCATAGTCCGCCGTTGGAATTGAACGACTGCTGGGAAGCATCCGCGCGATATGGCGGCGTGACCCTCGGAGACACAGGAAAGAACGGGTGGCGCTTGAATGTCGACAGGTCGGTTTTCAACATCTCCAGGACATTGTCGTCATCGTATGCGGAAAACGGCACACCCAGCATGCGAGACGGCGGCAATCCTGATGGTTTCTCAGCCATGGCCCTACTCAGTTCTGTGTAATCTGGTCGGCTTGGAAATGAATATGCTTCCCTTGAATCACGATATGCCCCTCGCGCGACATCGTGAGCATCGAGTTCTCTCCCACTTTAATCGTCAATTGTTCGCCCACCCGGATGTTCATGATGCGCCCGATATCTGTGTCGGAGCGCCCCCGGACGATGACGCTGTGAGATTTACCGACCGTCGTTTGATAAGTGTGTCCAACAACCGTCGATTTGGCACCGCCGACAACCTCCGAGGAACCAATACCAACGACCTGCGAGTGATTTTTCTCGACGAACAGCTGGAAATTCCCTTTTGCAAAATTGAAAGGATCCGGAATCTTGAGTTTGCCCAATGCAGCTCCAACCTTGTCAAAGACGAGCTTCGTCTTGTCCCTCAAAAGGTTCGACAAGGCATTTTCGCCGACTGCAATCGACATGTTGCCCGCTATGACCTCGTCATGATCGCCACCAACTTCCGTCGATTTGTCATTGGCCACGAGTTCCGATTTATCGCGTCCCACACGCTTGGAGTAATCGTTCAGAATTTCAAAATTCGTATCCTTCTGGGCGTGGAGAAATACCTCCTCCTTGGCCGCCTCGTCCTCAAACCGTAATTCGTTAAATCCGGACCCTTTGTGCGTGTTGGTGCGGAATGTGCTGCGCGTCTTGTTCGCCGGCAGCTCATAAGGAACGGTCTGACGTGCGTTCGGCACGACGCCGGTCACCAGCGGCCGGTCTGGATCGCCATCGATAAAGGCAACCATCACTTCCATGCCGATGCGCGGGATGATCTGACCGCCCCAGGTGGAGCCGGCCCAGTTCTGCGCAACACGAACCCAGCACGTATCCGTGCCGTCCTTCTTCGCCTTGCGGTCCCACGGGAACCACAGCTTGATGCGGCCATATTGGTCAGGGTGGATTTCTTCGCCTTCAGGGCCGGCGACGATCGCCACCTGCGTGCCTTCGATGCGAGGCCTTCTGGTGGCCCGGTGCGGCGTCAGCGGCACACGAGCGGGGATCGCTTCGAAGCGATTACGATATTCCGGCTCGTTGCTGTTTGTCTCATAGGAGAGATCAACAATGCTATGGCTTGCCCTAATGATCACATGCTCTTCATAGGCATGCTCTGGATGGGCAACCTCGAAAGGCGTGAAACGGCGGCCGGCCTCCAGAATGCGCGTGGTCGACGAACCGAACACCCGGTCGTGATCGGCCTCGATGGACTGGGTTCTGAGTTTCTGCGCCCGCTCGGCCTCTTCCACCGTCTTGATGCGGGCCGGATATTCGTAAAGCTCGCGCTTCGTCGCATCCGGCATCTGCACCAGCGATGGCGTCATCGTGCCCGGCACCATGCCCGGCGTCTCGAAATTCCAGTCTGCGCCCGCGCGCTGGCCCGAGACATAGGAGAAACGCCGCGCCCAGTCGTTGATGTGGTTGCGATCCGACGAGCCCTGCGCCAGACGCACTGTCCCCTCACCCTGCGCGGCCGGCGACGGCCCAAGCCAGCCGCTGGCGCTATCGGCCACATGCAGCTTGTGGGAACCATCCTCGTGGCTGAACCAGTAGAACAGGCCGTCCTCTTCGAAACGGCGGGTGAGATAGTCGAGATCGGTCTCGTTAAACTGTACGCTGTAGTGCTGTGCAGGCGGCGGCGAGATGATGCCTGACGTATCTGGTGCGGGAATACCGTGTTCGGAAAACAGCGTCTCGACGATCTCGACCGCCGTCTTGTCCATCCAGATGCGGCAATCGGAACGGCGTGACAGAAGCCACATTTGCGGGCGGATCGTCAGCGCATAGGAGCGCATGCCGCGTGTGATAGGCGGGCCTTCATGCAGCTCCGTCACCAGGCCGTTGAACGGGCGGCGAACACCGCCGCCGTCACCCTCGCCCTGGCTGATCTCGATGGAGATATCGACCAGCCGTCCGATCAGCTCTTCGGGCTTGACCGCTTCTTTCTTGGCCCGCACGGTCAGGCGAATGTCGAAGAGCTGCGACACGCCCTCCTCGACCGTCAGGCGCTCCGGCAGAAGCTGATCCTCGCCGAGAGGCGAAGAAACCTTCAGAACGCGGCTCGCCTGAACGAAATCGGAAAACGAAGGCTGGTCATTCATGGCGAACCTCGATAGCAGAGCCAAAAAAATCAATCAGCTGTCAAAATCTCGACAGAATGCAATCAAACATTGTGGCGAAACCATGGATTCACCATGAATTCCGCAACCTGGATATGCCAAAATTCCATCGATGAAATCTGACAGGCTGGGGTATGGAGTGACGATCGAAAGAAATCCGAGGCAGACAAAACACGGCGCCGACACCTACGGCCTGCGTCGAGAAGAGGCCGCCGGGGCTCACCACGGTGCCGGATGGTGGGTCAGTATCAGGCGGCGCGGCCACAGGATCGTCAGGCTGTTCAAGGACAGCATTTACGGCTCGGGCGATGCCGCCTATCGTGAGGCGCGCGCCTACCGCGACGCCATTATTCTTGCCATTCCGCCCGCCACCAATCACGAGCAGGCCGTGCTTCTGCGCAGAAACAACCGAAGCGGTATTTCTGGCGTCAGGCGTGTAGAGACGGCCGATGGTGATATATGGCAGGCAACCCTGATGACGAATGAGGGACAGAAAAGAGAAAACTTCTCCATCGCAAAACTGGGCGAGGAAGCGGCAAAGTCGATGGCGATCACGCAACGCCGCAAATGGCTGAAGGCACTACCCGTTACTCATCTCGCATACGCGCATCACGCTGCCGAGGTGGCACGCACGCAGTTTGGCGACGAGCTTGCGCCTGCAGGCGACGTCCTGCCCAAGGCGCATCCTGACGATCAGGGCATTGAGGCGCGTATCAGAGCCATCAACGACCGCTTTGATGCTGCTCGGCCGAAACGGCTGCGGGTCCGGGTCAAAAGCTACGAGGCGGACAGAGTGTCCATCGCTATTTCCGATGCGGGCAACCCGGTGAGGAAAAAACTCACGCACCTCAATACGCGGGGCAGGACCGCGATCGAAATCATCGACGCTATCGAGGGTGCTATGGAGGAAACGGTTACCGCCATTTACGATCAAGACACCTGGGTCTGGTTCATGGCCGAACATGGAAGCGAACTTCTGAGAGACTTCAATATCAATGAGGGATTCAATGTCCTCGTTATTGTGCCGGGGCGGTGACAATAGTCAGATGTCAAACGTCTAGCTGGAATGAGCGACTACACACAGCACGGAGAACAGACCTCATAGACGTAGAATAGAAAAACGGGACTTGAGGAGCCGCTGACGGTGTTGGCTTCTCCTACGTTCCAGATATCGCAGGCAATGGCAGAGAAACCGTCGAATTACGGCAAGGCCTGACAGCGGAAAGTGGCGACCGGTCAGTCGGGATCATAACTGCCGAGGGGAATGTCCCCACCCTCCGCGATACATTAGTTATGATTCATAATGTTAAATAGCAAGAATAAAAGCCCTGCCACATAGGTATCACGCGATCTGATTGATGCCCACGACCTGCCAGGAAATCTCAAACTTCCTCTGTAGACGGATGTCCCTGGCCTGTTCGGTGACCGTAATCTGTCATATACGATCGGCGTCAGAAATCGCCCAACGCACTTGGGTGATCAGTTTTGCATCCTGTGCAAGACGGGAGGTTTTTCCGAATGAATTTCAGAACGATGTCCTGCGTCGCAGGAGCTGCTTTCATTTTCGCAATGAGGCCCAATTGATACGGTCATGCAGGTAAATCGCCAGCCGCAATTATTTCTTAATGGCGCGCGCCTATCTGACAGCACCCTGTAGGTAGAGATCCTCACCACGTTTTTCTTGTGAGAAAACGAAATCATCTTGCCGCAAGAACCTGTCGAACCATTGCAACAGTTCATCCGCAGTCGCCGAATTGCGATAGGCATTCAGTTGAACAGTCAGCGGAGCATCGAAAGAGATGTCAAAACTCGTACCGAACTGCGTTTCGCCCGAAACATCCGCTTTGAACCTCCCGCCCCCATCATGACGCATGGTGATGTCAGCACGTTTGAAGAACTCGTCGCTGTATGCCGCGACAAGTCCGGGGGCTTCCCACCAGTCTTCATTAGTCAGGGCGTTGTGTGTTCCCAGTTCGGTTACTGGAGCGGATTCTCGTTCCGTGGAAGGGGAAGGCTTGATAGCCCTTTCTTTCAGGGCGGGTTGGACAGGACATCCGGTACGCAAAAAACAGCCACGCAGATGACCGTAGGAGCCATCCCCCTCTTCCGGAGCAACGGTGTGCCGACAATTCGAAAAATAAGCAATTGCCTTTTCTAAAAGCTTACATTTCGGGCAATCGATCCCTCGTTTATATATTCCATAAAATTACTATACTACTAGGTTCCGACCATCGGGGGATCAATCGGTGGGCGGTAAACCTGATCATTTCATCAGGAGCATTTTTGAATGTCATCTCAGGGATTTATCGGCGGCTTCGTCAGATCGGCAATTGCGGCGGCGCTGCTCGCCTCCGCAACACTGTCCGGCACAGCCCATGCCGGTCCGACACTCGACAAGATCAATCAGCGCGGCACGATCAAGGTTGGCGTGGGTACCACGCCTGGCTTCTTCTCACCGGACAGCAACGGTCGCTGGCAGGGTTTCTTCATCGATTACGGCCGCGCATTGTCCATCGCCGTCTTCGGCAATCCGGACAAGGTGGAATTTACCAATTCCTCTCCCCAGCAGCGTCTGCCTGCCTTGCAGAGCGGTGAATTCGACATTCTGCTTTCCGGTGTCACCGTGACCGTCACCCGCGCCTTCAAGCTCGGTTTCCACTTCGGCCCGACGATTTTTTATGACGGTCAGGGCATTCTGGTTCGAAAGGATCTTGGCGTCACCAAGGCCGCCGATCTGGACGGCGCCACCATCGGCGCCCAGAGCGGTACGACCGGTGAACTCAACGTTGCCGACTTCTTCCGCAAGACCGGCAAGAAATTCACGCCAGTCACGATTGAAGACACCGGACAGTTTATCGCGGCGCTGGAGTCCGGACGCGTCGACGCGATCACCCAGGATTCCTCCGATCTGGTCGGCAAGCGCACCCAGCTGAAGAAACCCGACGACTATATTGTCCTGCCCGAGCGGCTGTCGAAGGAGCCGCTGGCGCCCGCCATTGCCGGCGGCGACGACCGGTGGCTGGAAATCGTGAACTGGACCGTCAACGCCACCATCCAGGCGGAAGAATGGGGCATTACCTCCAAAAACGTCGATGAGTTCCTGAAGTCTCCCGACCCGGCGATCCAGCGTTTCCTCGGCGTCGACCCCTCGCTTGGCGAGGCCATCGGTCTTGATCCGAAATGGGCCTACAACATCATCAAGACGGTCGGAAACTATGGCGAAATCTTCGACCGGCATCTGAAGCCGCTCGGCTGGGATCGCGGCTATAATCGCCTCTGGACCGATGGCGGCCTGCTTTATTCGCCACCCTTCCGTTGAGACGGCCGAGTTTCACAGATGTCCTTAATCGTAGCGCCGGGCCCTCGCAGGCCCGGTATCCATCGTCGGTTCCTCAAGTGGTGGGGCCATCGCCCCATCACTCAGTTGGCGGTCATCGCATCATTTATCGCATTGCTCGTCTATCTCGGGGTCAACGTCACGATGACGATGGCACGCATCGGCGTCTCACCGGGTTTTGATTTTCTCTGGCGTTCGGCGAACTTTGAAATCGGCGAAAGTCCGATCACTTTCGCCGCTGGCGATCCATATCTGCGCGCCATGCTCGCTGGTCTGTTCAATACGCTGAAGGTCTCGCTGATCGGCTGCATATTCGCGACTATTCTCGGAGTAGCCGTGGGCGTCGCGGGCCTGTCTGGAAACCTGCTTCTCGCCTCCCTTGTGCGATGGTATGTGGAGTTGATCCGTAATACGCCGCTTCTTTTGCAACTCTTCTTCTGGATTTCGCTCGCCAAGGCATTTCCGGCACCGCGCCAGGCAGGCGCTTTGCTAGGATCGGTCTATCTGACCAATCGCGGCGTCTATCTACCGGCAATCTCCGTGGAAGGCCTCCCGGTCAATGGCCCGGTGTTTGCGACACTTATTGTCTTTGCCCTTGGCCTTATGCTCGCCGTGATGTCCAACTTGAAACGGCTGCATGGAAAAAACGTGGCTGTCGCCACCGTCGCCATTCTCGGCGCGGCGGCCATCGCTTTCGTGACGCTCGGAGCGAAGCTGACATTTGAAACGCCCGCATTGGCCGGCTTCAACATCCGGGGCGGGTATAATCTGACACCGGAATTTGCCGCACTCCTGACCGGTCTGATCGTAAAGTTTTCCACTGCAATCGCGGAGATCGTCCGGGCTGGCATTCAGTCGGTCAATCGAGGCCAGTGGGAAGCCGCCCGCGCGCTCGGTCTGCACAATGGACAGATCATGCGGCTGATCGTGCTTCCGCAGGCGCTGCGCGTCATCACCCCGCTCGCCACATCGAGCTATCTCGATCTGACGAAGGATTCCAGCCTGGCGGTCGCAATCGGCTACCCGGATCTCGTCAGCATCGTCAACACCACCGCCAATACGACCGGCCAGTCGCTGGAGGCCCTCATGATCCTCATCGGCACCTATCTCGGAATCAATCTTGTCGTCTCCGCCCTCATGAACCAGTACAACAAAAGGGTCGCACTGAAGGGAGTGGCACGATGACCAGGCATACTGGAAACATCTTTGCCCACCGGCTTCACGGGCGCCTGGGCAAGCTGCAAAGCGGTCTCTTCGGCACGCTTTCCAATACCGCCATCACTCTCCTGACGCTGGCAACCCTGACTTGGCTTCTGCCGCCGTTTTTCCGGTGGGCCCTGCTTGACGCGACATGGAGCGGAACGTCCGCAAACTGCGGCGCGCGCGACGGTGCCTGTTGGGCTTTCATTGCCGCCAAGCTGCGTTTCATCCTGTTTGCCTTCTACCCGCCGGAACTCCAATGGCGTCCGGCACTCGTCATTCTGATCCTTGTGGCCTTGCTCGTCACGAGCGCTCTTCCCCGCTTTTGGCGCAAGGAACTGCTGCTCGTCTGGCCTGTTGCGGCCCTGGTTTCCTGGATGCTTTTGACCGGCAGCCCGGGCAATTCGCCAGTTCCGTCCAACCAATGGGGCGGGCTGCCGGTGACGCTGTTTGTTTGGGCCATCTGCTTTGCGTCCGCGACGCCGATTGCGATCCTTCTGGCACTCGCCCGCCGCTCAAACCTCGGCGGACTGCGCACCCTTTCCATCGTCTATATTGAGGTGATGCGCGGCACGCCCATGGTTGCGATCCTCTATGTCGCCATGCTGATCCTGCCGATGGCGCTGCCGGAAGCACAGTTCGACAAGATGATCCGGGCTATGATCATGATCACTCTTTTCTGGGCGGCCTATATAGCGGAGGTCGTGCGTGCCGGCCTGCAGGCGATACCATCCGGCCAGCAGGAGGCGGCCACCGCGTTGGGGATCAGTTACTGGCGCACGATGCATCTCGTCGTTCTGCCCCAGGCACTGCGGATCGTCATTCCCGGCATGGTCAATTTGGCAATAGGTTTCCTGCTGGCCACATCCCTGCTCGCGGTTATCGGCATTTTCGACCTGCTGAACGCCGCTCGCGCAGCGGCGACCGATCCGGGCTGGCTCGGTTTTTATAACGAAGCCTATCTGCTCGTGGCTCTCCTCTACTTCGCGATCTGCTTTGGCGCCTCCCGGTACAGTCTGTGGCTGGAGCGCCTGCTGCGAAACAGACCAACCCGAGGGGAATGACAATTCCCTAATGGGAGTTTTTTGAGATAATTGCCTACGCGAGCTCGCGAATATGGAGAAGTATAGATTTTTCTTCCGTATCGATATCAAAATCAGTGGTTCCATTGCTCAAGTTAGTATATGTTTTTTGTAGAAAATTATCGCAAACAGGAACTTCGGAAATGGCCCTTGCATCCGCTTCGCCTGCATCGACGTCACGTCATATCCGTAGTTCCAGGTCGTGTTGTCGCTTCTCCCTGCCTCGAATGCCAGTGCCGTCGAAAGACGGCCCGTCCCGAGCAAACACACAAAGCCCAAATTGGCGGAGAAGCGAAATGCAAAGACAAACGATCGAATACCAGGGACTGCCGGTCGGCATTGCTGTCCCGAACGAGGATAAACTGCGGTTCATCGCGGTCAAATTTCACGTCATCGATCTGGACAACCGACAATTTTCCAGTGTTGCCGAGCTGACGTCGGCGATCCGGGCGCATCTGGACGGCCAACAGGCACTGGCAGCCTGAGCTACCCGAAAAGCGATTATGGTGAGCGCCGTGTACCGGCCGACCAAGCAACCACCCAGAAGCCGGAAACAGGACATGGCATTTCAAATCGCCCCCATCGAAAATACGGCTTCGCTGCCGACACTCGACTTTTCCCGTTTCCATTCGCCGGAAGCGCGTGCTGAATTTATCGGCGACCTGCGCAACGTGCTCCACGATCACGGTTTCTTTTATCTCACCGGCCACGGTGTCGATCCCCGGCTGGTGGAAGACGTGCTGTCGACCTCGAAACGTTTTTTCGCCCTGCCGCTGGAGGAAAAGCTCAAGATCGAGATGGTGAAATCACCACATTTTCGCGGCTATAACCGGGCCGGTCAGGAGCGCACGCGGGGCGAACAGGACTGGCGTGAACAGCTCGATATCAACACCGAAGGCGAACCGGTCAAGATCGGTCCAGACTCGCCGCCGTGGAAGCGGCTGTTTGGGCCCAATCAATGGCCGGACGCTTTGCCTGAACTCAAACCCCTGCTGTTGCGATATCAGGCGGAGGTGACAAGGATCGGCATCGATCTCCTCAAGGCGATAGCTGCCGCTCTCGGGCAACCGGAAAATGTCTTTGCCGAAATTTACGAGCCACAGCCGACGCAACTTCTCAAAATCATCCGTTACCCGGGGCGGGATGTCGCGGAAACCGATCAGGGCGTTGGCGCCCACAAGGATGGCGGCTTTGTCACCGTGCTTCTCCAGGACACAACACCGGGGCTGCGGGTGCGCACCGAGACAGGAGACTGGATCGACGCACCGCCCGTGCCCGGCACCTTCATCATCAATACCGGCGAATTGCTGGAACTCGCCACCAACGGTTTTGTCCGCGCAGACGTGCATGACGTCGTGGCACCGCCGGCGGGCGTAGAGCGCTTCTCCGTCGCCTTTTTCCTCGGCTCCCGGTATGATGCGACCATACCGGTCATCGAATTACCCGACGAGTTGAAGCGCTCCGAACGGGGCATCACGGTTGATCCCCTGAACCCGATTTTCCGGGAAGTCGGGCAGAACCACCTGAAAAGCCGTTTGCGCTCGCATCCCGACGTCGCACTCGCGCACCACGCCGATCTTCTGTCTCCAGAACAAAAACCGCTTCGGCCGGCTTAATTTCGCAACAACGACCTTGATGGCGTGCATTGGTTTTGACGCCTCATGTCGGCGTGAGGTAATCTTTCCGCTCACTCTTTACGATCAAACATCCTTCGTCGCAGCATCGACAGGTGATACGTTGAGATGACGAGGATGACGGGGATCGTCATGGGGTTTCAGGAAGAAGCGGCGGGCGACATCGAGATAGCCGTCATAGACCAGACCGCCATTGATCGTGACAAGCGTGTCTCGATGGCGGCGGTAGAGAACGGGGATGCTGTACCAGGGGATGGCGGGCAATTTGTGATGCAGCACATGCAGATTGTTGTAGAGAAACAATAGCCCGAACAGCGGGCTGTTCTCGACGATCGCGGTGCGCTCATCCTGATGGTCGGCATAACGGTGCTCCGCATAGGACCGGAGCCTGCTCAGCGCCGCGCCGACATAAACAAAACCGAAGAGATAGAGCCAGAGCGGCATTCCGCAAATCCCCACCACCCAGGTCAGGACACCCGCGACACCAATCGCATGCCGCGCCCAAAGCGCCGCCCGTATCCTGTCGCCCTTGAAGATCAGGGATACCTCCTGCACCAGGAAATTGACAATCATGACCAGCGGGCCAAGCGTCAGCCGCCCCAGCAAGGTGGTGTTCCAGAGCGCCAGATATCGGCCGATCAACCCCATTCTTTCCCAGGCCGCCTGGGTGAAATAAGAGGATTCCGGATCTTCGATCGGATCGGTCAGATGTTCGTCGCGGTGGTGGGTCAGGTGCCCTTCCCGGTAAATGGCGTAGGGTAACCACAGAGGCAAAGGCGGCCAGCCGATCGCATCGTTGATGGCGCGATAGCGGGTCGGATGCCCATGAATGACCTCATGCTGGAGCGATCCATGCCAGGCGACCAGCCATCCACCAAGGGCAATCACAACAGGAACCGACAAAGATTGCCAGAACCATGTCACCGCCAGGAAACCGCCATAGATGACGATCGCCAGAACCACCGTCTGCCATTCGATGCGGGATATGGTGAGAGAGTTGGGGGACGAGGAAAAAATATCAGGAGAGGGAAGACGGGACATGAATCAGGTTCCGGCTGAGACGGGTTTCTCGCACCACTATAAAGCCGGGCGCTGGACGCCGCGCCGCACGGCTTTGCAGCAGAGACGCCAAAAAGGGAAAAATGGTTTTGCAACAGGGTTCTACGGAAAATATTTATTCTATAAAATTTGTAGGTTATTAGCTTTAATCCCTCCATCGAATTGAGGAGCGCTGCCCGCCTCATGCGGGCAGGCGCTTCATACCGGAGGGCCATTTCTTGACATTCGACACCACACGCCGGCAGGTGCTATTCGGCGGCGCATCCATTGCAGGTCTTGTCGCTCTTGGCGGCGTTCATCCCGTTTTTGCCAATGCCGACCGCTCCAGGATCGTCGTCCGCGTCGAGAAAGACCTTTCAAACCTCGATCCGGCCAATCGTTCAGGCCCGATCGATCTGAACGTCCTCTGGTCAGTGCAGCAGGGCCTGATCTCCTTCAAGCCGGGCTCGACGGACTGGGAACTCGACGCCGCCGAAGAACTGGAACAGGTAAGCGGCACCGAAATCCGTTTCAAACTGCGCAGCGGGCTCAAATTCACCGACGGCTATGGCGAACTGACCGCTGAAGACGTGAAATTCTCCTTCGAGCGTTTCCTCAAGCCGGATGCCGAAGGCAAGCCCGTTACCTACGCCAAGGACTGGTCAGCTCTTGATCGCGTCGAGATCACCAGCCCCCTCGAAGGCCGCATCATCCTGAAGCAGCCGGCACCGGCACTCTACACGATCGCGCTCGCTGATGGATCTGGCCGGATCATTTCCAAAAAGGCTTTCGAAGCGCTCGGCAACAATATCGCCACGAAACTGATCGGCAGCGGCCCCTACGTTCTCAAGGAATGGGTTCCGCGCGAGCACTTCACGCTCGAAATCAACCCCGACTACAAGGGACCGATCAAACCGCACTTCCAGCAGATCGTCGGCAAGCCGATCGGAGAGCAGAAGACCTCGGAAATCGCCTTCCAGTCCGGCGAGATCGACTTCACCGCGATCGATCCCGAAAACGGCAAGGCCTTGGCGAACCTGCCGGATGCAAGCGTGACGGAAATTCCGGCCATCGACTATGTCTGGTTCGGGCCCAATATCGAGAAGGCTCCCTTTAACGACATCCGCGTCCGTCAGGCCATCCGTTATGCCGTCGACATCGACGCGATCCTGCAGGGTGCCTATTCCGGCATCTACCCACGCGCCAATTCGCTGCTTGCACCAAGCCTGCTCGGATACTGGAAAGAAGCGCCCGTCTATGCACGGGATCTGGAAAAAGCGCAGGCATTGCTGGCCGAAGCCGGCCACACGAACGGTTTCAAGACCAAGCTCACCATCGAAGCGACGGCGCGTTATGAGGCCATTGCCCAGATCATTCAGGCAAACCTTTCTGAAGTCGGCATCGAAGTAGAAATCGAGGCGCTGGAATCCGCCGCCTACTGGGCGCTCGGCAAAAATGACGCCAGCAAGGACCTCGAGCTGTCGCTTGTCAAGTTCAACGGAAAATTTGACCCGGGCTTCCAGACGCAATGGTTCACATCGGCGCAGGTTGGTCAATGGAACTGGCAGCGCTGGAAGAACGCGGATTTCGATGCCCTGCATGAAAAGGGCGGCGTCACGGTCGACCCCGCAGAACGGGAAAAGATCTACATTGAGGCCCAGAAGCTGCTCGACGAATCCGTAGCCTTCATCTGGATCACGCACAATCTGAATGCCTTTGCTTCGCGCAAATGGCTGAAGCCCGGTGTTCTTCCGAATGGCAATAACTGGCTCTATACAGCCTTTACGGAAGCGACGGCCTGATCCGGTGCGTGTTTTCTCAGTGACTGAAAGGGATGCGCTGCGATGAGGAGCGCATCCCTGCAAATTCATCTTGCCTTCAAGCTCGTTACGGCGCTTCTCGCCGTGGCGGGCTCCGTCGTATTGCTGATGGCGCTCACACGGCTGATTCCCGGCGATCCCGCAACGGTGATCCTCGGTTCACGCGCAACGCCCGAGGCCGTGGCGGCGCTCAACGCCCGCATCGGTCTCGACAAGCCGCTGATCGAGCAGGTGTTCAGGTTTTTCGGCCGGCTGGTTTCCGGCGATCTCGGCGAAGATGTTTTCAACGGCCGCCCGGTCATCGCCCTTGTTGCGGCAGCTTTGCCGAACACGGTGGCCCTTGCTGTTTCCGCCATGCTCTGCGCCATCGCGCTCGGCGTGCCGCTTGCCCTCATCTCCGCCCGCTGGCCGGGCGGCAGGACGGACCGGCTTATCGCATTCCTGAGCGTCGGCTTCATCTCGACGCCCAGCTTTGTCGTCTCGGTGTTCCTCCTGATGATGTTTTCGGTAAAGCTGCGGTGGTTTCCGGTGCTGGGCGCCGGCAACAGCGGCGATATCGGCGACCAGCTCTGGCATCTCGCCCTGCCGACGGCGGCGCTTGCTGCAGGCTGGATCGGCTACATCGCCCGTCTGCTGCGCGCCTCGCTGCTGGAAGTGCTCGGTGAAAACCAGATCCGC
The DNA here is from genome assembly GCF_003031125.1 of Agrobacterium sp. LAD9. Taxonomy (NCBI): domain Bacteria; kingdom Pseudomonadati; phylum Pseudomonadota; class Alphaproteobacteria; order Hyphomicrobiales; family Rhizobiaceae; genus Agrobacterium; species Agrobacterium sp. LAD9. The sequence goes on from NZ_PHGS01000011.1 coordinate 21,494, forward strand.
ACATTGCGGGCCTATGGTGTCAACGAGACGAAAATCCTGGTGAAGTACGCCCTCAAGCCGGCGATATTGCCCACCGTCGCCGTGCTTGGCATGGGGTTTGGCGAACTTCTGGGCGGGGCAGTTTTTGCCGAAGTCATTTTCAACCGTCCCGGTCTCGGTTCGTTGATCTATGACGCCATCCGCACCCGTAACTATCCGGTGGTTCAGGGCGGCGTCTTTGTCATCGTGCTGCTTTACGTCCTGACCAATCTCATTGCGGACCTTTCGCAAAGCCTGCTCGATCCGCGCGAGCGCGCCCGGCTCGTCTCTGGAAGGCAACAGCAATGACCGTCCTCCACGATCTTTCCCGCCGGCCCGGCGGCACATTTGCGCTCTTTGCAGTCACGCTGCTCTGTCTCGTGGCAATCGCTGCTCCGCTGATCGCGCCTTATGGCCCGAACGCGATCGCGCCGGCCAACCGGTTCATGGACCCGTCGTTGCAACATCTTCTCGGAACCGATCATCTCGGCCGCGACATATTGAGCCGACTTATCTACGGCGCGCGGATAGCGCTTGGCATTTCTCTCTCCGTCATCGCCATTTCGCTGACAACGGGTGTCGCACTGGGTGTGGCGGCTGCCCTCTCCTCACGCGTCGTCGACCTCTTCATCGTCGGCGTCTTTGATGTCGTGACTTCGTTTCCAAGCATCATTCTTGCTCTGGCGCTTGTCGCAGTCTTCGGCCCGGGTCTCGGCAATGTCGTTCTGCTTGTCAGCATCGTCTTCATTCCGCATTTCGGTCGGGTCGCCCGCGCCCAGACGATCGCAATCCGCAACAGCCCCTTCATCGAGGCGGAAAGGGTTCTCGGTGCCGAAACGTGGCGCCTGGTCCTGCATCATGTCACGCCCAACATCATCGGTCCGATCTTCGTACTGGCATGCATGGACATCCCCGTCGTCATCACCATCGAGGCGGGGTTGAGCTTTCTCGGTCTTGGCGTGCGTCCGCCGCTTGCAAGCTGGGGCAACCTGCTCAACGACGGCTACACCTATCTCGACCAATCGGTCTGGCTCGCCACCTTTTCCGGCCTGGCGCTGATCCTCGCGACACTCGGTTTTGCGCTTCTGGGTGAAGCCCTGCGCGACACACTCGACCCGAAGCTGAGGAAAAGCCTGTGACAGATGCCCTCGTCCTCATCGAAAACCTCAACGTGTCTTACAAAAGCGCCGGTCGGAGCGCGCATATCATCGACGGCGTCGATATCACCATTGGTCGCGGCCAGTCCGTCGGCCTCGTAGGAGAAAGCGGCAGCGGCAAGTCAACGGTCGCCTTCGCCCTGCTCGGCCTGCTTGCCGATAATGCGGAAATTTCGGCAAACCGTGCGGCCTTTGACGGACGCGAGACAAACCTGGCATCAGGGGAAACAGCAAGGCTGCGCGGCACTGACATAGCCATGGTCTTTCAGGACCCCATGACCGCGCTCAACCCGATGTTCACGATCGGCACCCAGCTCGTCGATATCCAGCGCCGGCGATTTCCAAAGGAAAGCCGGAGAGCGCTCTGGGCGCGGGCGGAAGCGGTGCTTTCCCACGTGGGTTTGCAGGATGCGGCGCTACGCATGCACCGGTATCCGCACGAATTTTCCGGCGGCATGCGACAGCGCGTTGTGATTGCCATGGCGCTTCTGGTCGAACCGAAGCTGTTGATTGCCGATGAGCCGACAACAGCGCTCGATGCCACGGTTGAAGCGCAGGTGGTGGAAATGCTGCATCGGCTGCGGCAACGAACTGTCGCTTCCATGCTGGTCGTCAGTCACAGCATGGGGCTTATCGCCGAACTCTGCGACAGCGTTATCGTGATGTATGCGGGAACGGTGGTGGAAAGCGGTCGGGTCGCGGACGTCTTGCATCGCCCTCACCATCCTTATACCCGGGCCTTGCTCAACTGCGAGATCGACCCTTACGCGGCCTTCGACCGCCTGCAGGATCTTGCCACCATTCCCGGTACTGTTCCCGATCCCGCCCACCGGCCGCAGGGCTGCATCTTTGCGCAACGATGTCCCTCCCGCCATGACCGCTGCGTGGAAAAACCGCCACGTCGGCAGGCGAAGAGCGAGCAGAGCTTCTTCTGCTGGCTGGAGGCGGCGTGATGACCATACCGGCCCTTTCACTCAAGAATGCGGTGATCCGCTACGATCGGCTGACTGCCGTCGATGGCGTGTCACTGGATCTGCTCTCCGGCGAAACCCTTGGTCTTGTCGGCGAAAGCGGATGCGGAAAATCCTCTCTTGCCCGGGCAATCGTCGGGCTTCAGCCGCTTGCTGCCGGTACGCTTTCGGTTGCCGGCGAAACGCTGGATAGTACAGCAACCAAGCGCCGCAACGATCTGCAGCGCCGTATTCAGCTATTGTTTCAGGACCCAGCCGCTTCGCTTTCACCGCGCATGAAAGTGCGCGCGCTTCTGGCCGAACCGCTTAAAATACGCAAAGTGCATTCTCCCGAAAGCTGGGCGCAGATATCCGCGCTTGCGGAAAGCATCGGCCTCGGCGAGCAGCTTCTTTCACGTTATCCGCATCAGCTGAGCGGCGGGCAGGCGCGGCGTGTGGCGCTCGTGCGCGCTCTTGCGGCCGAACCCTCGATCATCGTTGCAGATGAACCGACGGCTGGCCTCGACATCTCCATTCAGGGCGAGTTGCTCAATCTCCTGCGCGAGCTTCGGGATCGGCTGAAGCTCAGCTATCTGCTCATCTCCCACAATCTCAATGTCGTCGGCCGCGTTACCGATCGTGTCGCCGTGATGTATCTCGGCCAGATCGTCGAGAGCGGGCCGACAGCCGACCTGTTTCGTTATCCAGCACACCCCTATACGCAGGCGCTGCTCTCCGCCAATCTCACGCTCGATCCCGGTCGTCGGCGCGAGCGCATCGTGCTTTCCGGAGAATTGCCAAGCCCGGGCAACCCGCCATCCGGCTGCCGTTTCCACAAACGCTGTCCGCTGGCGCGTCCACGCTGCTCAAGCGAAGTTCCAACGCTTGTTTCCACCGGCTCATCCGGCCGCAGTGTCGCCTGCCACTTTCCACTCATGACGGAAGCAGAAGCCCTGCCTCAGGCGATAACGGGGTAACCATGACGCGCGGCATCCCGATCAAGCTCGGCCAGCACTTCGTAGTCGGCATCGCCGAGCAGACTGATGCCGCGCAACGAGAGCGTATCGCAGACGCCGGCAAATGCGGGGTCAGCGATCGTCTCCGCCAGCGCACGCCGCAGGATCACGAGTTCCCTTGCCGGTGTCGCAGCAGCCGTGATGAAGGGCAGCCCCGGCCCCCTGGCAGTTTCGGCAAGAATGCGCACGCCCGCAACCCGTTGCGGATCAAAGCGCAGGGTGTTGCCGAAGGTGACGCAGTCGATGGAAGCGACATCCGCCTCGCCTTTCGAAACCGCATCGATACTCGCCAGATGACCACCGGTCTTCAAGACCGAGGAGAAGAACCGGCCGGCATTCGCATGTGGCGCCACGAAAGCCCGGAACAGATTGTAGCCCGAATTGCTGCCGGGTTCGTTGATCGCAGCCCGGGCGCCCCTCAATTCCTCGATCGACTGCGCTGTCGAGGCAGCGTTGACGATGATGAAACTGCATTTGAGCGGGCCATCGCATCCGGGCAGGCCATAGACGGGGGTTGCCACCAGTTGCACCTTGCCGCGCAGATGCCGCACATAGGGATATCCGCAGGTCTGGCCGAACAGCAGATCGGGCCGGAGCCACGCCTCGTCATAACGAATTCCATCATCCAGCGCGACCGGCGCATCTACACCACCTGTGCGAAGACGCTCGCCCAGCGCCGCCCAGAACAGCGCCGTCGCCTCCTTGACCGGCGTAGGGCTGGCATACATGGCAAGACTGGCGAGCGACATCGGGAAAACTCCGGAAAAACAATTCAAAAACCTATGCAATACATAGATTTAAAGTGCAATTCGATTTCTTCGCTGAAAGGATGCCTGCCATGAGCCTGCCCTTGCAAGACGCCCGCTCCACACTTTCAACCACGACCGAAATCACCTGCGATGTGCTCGTCATCGGCGGCGGTCCGGCCGGCTGCTGGGCGGCGCTGGAAGCGGCCGGTGCCGGAGCGCGCGTTGTTCTGGTTGACAAGGGCTACTGCGGCAGTTCCGGCGCAACGGCCTCTGCCGGCACGCAAATCTGGTATGTGCCACCGGATGAAGCCGCGCGGGATGCTGCCATGGCAAGCCGCGAGGCAATGGGCGGCTATCTTTCCGAACGGTCATGGATGGCCCCGGTGCTCGACAAGACTTTCGAAAGCGTCAACCGGCTGGCGGACTGGGGTTATCCCTTTCCCAGCGACGAGAAAGGCGAGCAGCAGCGCATCTCCGTTCAGGGACCGGAATATATGCGGCTTTTGCGTCGTCGGGTGAAAAATGCAGGCGTCACCATTCTCGATCATCACCCCGCAACCCGGCTGCTGACAGAAGGCGGGCGCGTCGTTGGCGCAACCGGCCTGCGGCGGCAACAGGGCGGGCAATGGCGTATCGCCGCCGGAGCGGTGGTGCTGGCAACAGGCGGCTGCGCCTTCATGAGCAAGGCGCTCGGCTGTGATGTTTTGACCGGGGATGGCTATTTGATGGGCGCCGAGGCGGGTGCAGAACTATCCGGCATGGAATTCTCTTCGGCCTATGCGATTTCACCCGCCTTCGCCTCGATCACAAAAACGGCTCTCTACCGTTTCGCACAGTTTTATCACAGGGACCACAGCCTGATAGAAGGCGCGGGCTCCGCCAAGGGTCGCTCGATCATCGCCCGCACCCTGCTTTCGCAACCCGTCTATGCCCGACTCGATCTTGCCGAAACCGACGAGGTGAAGGCGATCCTGCGACGCGCACAGCCAAATTTCTTCGTGCCGTTCGATCGTCGCGGCATTGATCCCTTCACCGAGTTCTTTGAGATCAAGCTTCGGCTGGAAGGCACAGTGCGCGGCACCGGTGGACTGCGGCTGACCGGGCTCGACTGCGCAACAACGGTTGCCGGCCTTTATGCCGCTGGCGACAATGCCACTCGCGAGCCAATCTGTGGTGGTTTCACCGGCGGCGGCAGTCACAATGCAGCCTGGGCAATTTCCACCGGCGCCTTCGCCGGCGCCTCAGCCGCGGCCTTCGCCCGCGAAAAGGAGGCGCGATCGGGGAGCGATCTTCCGCAACCGACCACGAAAACCACAGCGTACCGGGAGACTGTCGACCCCGCAGCCATCATCAAGGCAGTACAGGACGAGGTCTTTCCCCTCGAAATCAATTATTTCCGCACGCATTCCGGCCTTTCGGCAGCATTGACGCGGCTTGACGCCCTATGGATAGAGACCGCCGCTGCTACGGTGACCGACGAAAGCCAGATACTGTCGCTGCATCAGGCGCAGGCGATGATCGCTACCGCGCGCTTCATGTATCGCGCTGCCTTGGCGCGCACGGAAACGCGCGGCATGCACCGGCGCGACGATTTTCCGAAGCAGGATCCCGCCCAGCATCACCGGCTCATTCTCAGCGGCCTCGATGTGATCGCCATCCGGCGGGAAACCGTTGATCCCGGCATTTACAAGGAGGCAGCGGAATAATGATCGAGGTTCTGGATAAAGACGCCTGCACGGACTGCAATCTCTGCGTTCAGGTATGCCCCACCAATGTCTTCGAGGCGATGCCGGAAGGCCCGCCCGTCATACTGCGGCAGGATTCCTGCCAGACATGTTTCATGTGCGAGGCCTATTGCCCGGTGGATGCGCTTTATGTCGATCCGGATGCCGAGGCCGTACACGGCCTGACACTGGACAGCGTGCGGGCGAGCAATCTCTTCGGCAGTTACAGAAAGGCCATTGGCTGGCACAAGGACACGCGTCAACGCCGCCACATCGACGATCACTTCCGACTTCCACAATGACCTCGACGCACTCACGGCGTCGTTTCGGCGGGGAGCCGACGGCGCTCCCATGGCATATCCAGAAAGGAAACCGCCCCGGCACGGCAGGCCGGGGCGGTTCCGATATCCGTGTTTCCAGGCAGTTTAAAAGGCTGCGGCTGGTATCCAGCTCGCTGTGGCGGCTGTGCTGGTCGAGAAGGCGGGAATTTTCTTCGCAAGTTCTTCAATGGTTTTCACGTCTGCCGACCGTAACTGCTCCTGCGTAACAAGAACCGGATCGACAACGATGTTTCTCGGCACGTTCTCGCCAGCGATTTCGAGTGCGGCGGCGCGTACCGACACTGCACCCACGACAGCCGGGTTGGTCGCCGCAGTTGCCATCCATGGACTGCCCGGCTCAACGATTTCCTGAATATCGGCCGTAGAAATATCGGCGGAATAAATCTTGATTTTATCGCTGATGCCGAGATCGGCCGTCGCCAGTTTGACGCCGCGGGCAAATTCGTCATAGGGTGCGAAAATCACCGAAATTTCCGGATTGGCGCGCAGAACGGCCTTGGCCTGATCCGCCGTCGCCGCTGCGGTCGTATCGCTGACCGTTCCGAACCGGGCTTTCTCGACAATGCCCTTGTTGGCGGCCTTTACCTTGTCCCATACTTCGTTGCGGCGGTCGAGCGGTGCGAAGCCCGCCACATAGGCATAACCGGCCTCAAACTTCGTACCATTGTCCTTCAGCGCCTGATCAAGCGCCAGCTCGGCGAGGCGATGATCCGACTGCTCGACTTGCGGGATCTTCGGATTGTTGAGGTTCACATCGAAAGCAACGACCTTGATGCCCTTATCCAGCGCCTGCTGAACCACATCCGTCAGCGATTCCGGCTGGCCATGGTCGATGATGATAGCCTGAACGCCGAGATTGATCGCTTGCAGGATCTGCTCGCGCTGCTGCGCCGCATCCTGTCTGCCGGGGAATATCCGCAGGTCGGCGCCCAGCGCCCTGGCCTGTGCTTCGGCACCGGACTGATAGGCTTGGAAGAAATCGCCGGCGGAAATATAGCTGATCAGTGCGATCTTGACGCCGCCCTTGTCGAAAGGGTCAGGCGCGCCTTTCAATCCTTCCGCCCCCGCCACCCCGGCGGCCAGTAGCGAAGGCAAAAGCGCAAGGGCGAGATAACCGGGTTTCAAAGACATCGGGATTTTTCTCCAATTGGATGGCAGCTGCATGAGTCATCAAATTAAGAGCATATAATCTATCGTTTTTATGGGTTTAAAATTGCTATTTTGCACGGGATAGCGAGTTTTCTTTTGTTCGCAAGACGCGCGCGGGGAGAGGTTTTTCTCATGACAGGGAAGACGAGCGTACCCCATGGCGCCCGGGAGAGCAGCGGATGTCTCATGGCCGGTGCGGCGTAAAATTGATGAATTTCAAAACCTTGGAGCACATGTCGGAAGGCGCGGAAATTTATTCCATGCTTTGGCAACACAATAGAAGGCCCATTCTTGTTTGCCACAGCAAAAGTATTACCAAACTGGATTGTTACAGGATGGATTTCCGCACATGCCCCTTCTCGACGTTCAAAATATCTCGCAAGCCTTCGGTTCCACGAAGGCCTTGGTCGATGCTCACCTTACGATCGAAGCGGGTGAAGTCGTCGCGCTGATGGGCGCGAATGGCGCTGGAAAATCCACACTCGTCAAAATCCTCTCCGGGCTTTATCGGCCCGATGCCGGAACGATGATATGGCAGGGCAAGCCATTTTCACCGCAGAGCCCGGCGGATGCGGCGGCGCAGGGCATCGTGACAGTGCACCAATCGACGGATGTGGTGGGCATTCCGGGGCTGACGGTCGCTGATGCGCTTCTGCTCAACCATTTCGTCGATGGCCGTCATCCTTTCTTTCTGTCGAAAAAATCCGTCCGTCGGCAAGCGGCGGCGATTCTTGCCGAAACCGGCTTCGATCTGCCGCTTAACCGGGATTTCGAAACACTGAGCGCCGCCGACCGGCAGCAGGTTGCCATTGCCCGCGCGCTGGCGAACAAGGCCCGGCTGATCATTCTCGACGAACCGACGGCCAGCCTATCCTTTCGCGAATCCGCCCGTCTTTACGATCTCGTGCGCTCCCTGAAAGCGCGCGGGATCGGTGTTCTCTATATTTCGCACCGGACCGCCGACCTCGAAGCGCTCGCGGACCGGGTCGAAATCCTGCGGGGCGGGCGCAATGTCGGCTCCTTTGTGCGGCCTGTCGATTTCAACGCCGCCATTGAAACCATGATCGGCCGCTCACTGAATGCAGCGCGGCCGGACCGGCGACGCGATTTCGAAAAAACGGTGCTGCGACTGGAGAATACGCATCTGCTGCCGGAAAGCGCGCCCTTTTCCCTTTCCGTTCGGGAGGGAGAGGTGGTTGCCATCACCGGCGTTCTCGGCGCCGGCAAAAGCCGTCTTCTGTCCACGCTGTTCGGTCTTGGCGCCTTCTCGGGCGGACAGGCATTGCTGGATGGAAAGGCCTATGCGCCGGGCGGCCCCGCCGAAGCAATCGCCTCCGGCGTGGTGATGGCCGCCGAGGATCGGCACAGGTCTTCCTTCATCCATGCCGACTGGCCGGGCGAAAGCGTCGCCGCAACGATCAGCCTGCCGCATCTCAAAAAATGGTATCCGTCCGGCTTCCTCCTATCCAACCGGGAAAAGGAGGAAGGGCAGAAAGCGATCCATCGCCTGTCGATCAAGGCGCAATCAGCGGACGCCTCCATCTGGTCGCTTTCGGGCGGCAACCAGCAAAAGGTCGTCATCGGCCGGTGGGAGGCCGAACCCAGCCGTCTGCTTTTGCTGGACGAACCGTTTCAGGGCGTCGATGTCGGCGCGCGGCAGGATATCATTGCCGCCATTCGCCATCATTCCGAGCGAGCCACCCTCATCGCCACCTCCGACCCGGAAGAGGCCTATGAAGTGGCCGACCGGGTACTCGTCATGGATGGCCACACCCTTCTTGAACAAACCAACGATGCCGGAACGCCGCATCTTCACAAGGAACCTGCCTGATGGTTGATGGCGCGAGAGATATTTCAGAACAATCAAAAGAAGCGGGGACACTGGAAAGCCTGCGAAACGCGATAAGGCGCGGTGCGGTTTTCCTGCTGCTGGCGGCGATGGTCGTCGGCTTTTCACTCGCTCAGCCCGCCTTCATCAACATCAACAATCTCATGAGCATCCTGCAGGCGGTCTCCGTCGTCGCCATCATCGGCGCGGGCGTCAGCATCACGCTTGCGATCAACGGTTTCGACCTGTCGGTCGGGGCGGTAGCGGCATCGAGCGTCATGGCTGCAAGCTATGCCATGATAGTGCTTGGGCTGAACGCCTGGCAGACGGTGCCGCTGGTGCTGGCCTTTGGCGCGCTTGTCGGTCTTGCCAATGCTTTCCTGATCGTCAGGCTCAAGGTGCCGGATCTGCTCGCCACCCTCGCCACCATGTTTCTGCTGACAGGTCTCCAGCTAATTCCCACGGCTGGCCGCTCCATCTCCGTCGGCCTCATCCTGCCTGACGGTTCGACTGCAAGCGGCAAATACGATCCCGCCTTCCTGACGATCGGCCGCTCCAGCCTGTTCGGTTTCATTCCCCTGCCCGTGGTGCTGATGGCCATCGTCGCCATCGTTCTCTTCATCCTGACCGAAAAAACGAGGCTCGGCCGTCTGATCTATGCCACCGGCGGCAATGAAACGGCCGCGCGGCTTGCCGGTGCCAATGTCGACAGGATCAAGACCTTCGCCTACGTGCTGTCGGGCACGCTCGCAGCCCTTGGCGGCATCATCGTCGCCGCCCGCGTTGGCCGGGGCGATGTGTCCTCCGGCGCCTCGCTGCTGATGGATTCGGTCGCAGCCGCGCTGATCGGCTTTGCGGTTCTGGCGCTGCGCCGCCCGAACGTTCTCGGCACGCTTGTCGGCGCCGTTTTTGTCGGCGTGCTGCTCAATGGCCTCACCATGCTGAATGCGCCTTATTACACGCAGGACTTCATCAAGGGTGCCGTTCTGGTTGGTGCGCTGGCGCTGACCTACGGCGTTGCCCGCACGAAAATCTGATCTCTTCAATATCCGTCCAGAGAAGTGGAAACCATGTTCAAGACCGTCAAGAAACTGGCTGCGGCCGTCATTTCGCTTACCCTCGTCTCCACCACCAGCGCCTTTTCCGCCGGCATCGAAGGTGCCCCGGCACCCTTCGACAAGAAGACCGTCAACATCGCCGTCGTCAGTTTCCTCGGCAGCGGCGACTGGCTGCAGGCTTTCGAGGCGGGCGTCAAGCGGCAGGCAGATACGCTGGGCGTCAAACTCACCGTCTCCCAGGCCCGCAACGACAACGACACGCAGAGAAACCTCGTCGAGCAGGCCATCAATCTCGGCGTTGACGGCATCATCATCAATAACGGCCGCCCGGAAGTGCTGAAGGACGTGGCGCAAAAGGCGCTCGACAAGGGCATCAAGGTCGTCGCCTATGACGTCAACCTCGAGAACCCGCAAATTCCGCAGATCGAGCAGAGCGACAGGGATATGGCCAAGCTCGTTCTGGATCAGGCCGTGAAGGACAAGGGTGAGGGCTTCGTCGGCGGGGCCGTCTATGTCGCCGGCTTTGCGCCCCTCGACCGGCGTTACGCCGTGTGGAAGGACTTCATCGGTAAACACAATCTGAAGGAAAAGGCCGTGTGGGGCGTCGTCAACGATACGGTACCGGCCTCCATCGCAGACCAGACCAAGGCCATTCTGCGCGCCAATCCGGATATTTCCGTCATCTTCACCCCGTGGGATGAATTCGCCAAGGGTGCAAAGCTCGCCATCGATGAACTCGGCCTGTCACAGCAGGTGAAGATTTACGGCGTCGATATTTCGACGGCGGACATCCAGCTCATCACCGAGCCCGACAGCGCCTGGGTCGCCACCGCCGCAACAAACGCCGCCGTCGTCGGCGAAGTGTCGGTCCGCGCCGTCTCGCTCTCGATCGCCGGGCAGTTCCCCGGCCGGTCGGTCCTGTTGCAGCCGACCCTCATCACCCGCGACGATCTGGTGAAGAACGACATCGGCACCATCGAGGATCTCCAGAAGAAATTCCCGGCGTTTCTGAAGAGCGACGCCGCGACCGCCTCGTGGATCCCCGCCGTCCAGCACTGATCGCCTTCGCCAATATGCGCCGCCACTGATCGGCGGCGCTTTTCCTGTCGCAACGCAAGAGCACATCATGGCCGCCCCAGACATTCCGACTCCCGATTTCGCCCGCAACATGAAACTCATCGGCCATAGCGATATCGGTGGTCGTGGCGATGGCCTGCAATTGATGGTCCATCGCGGTTACGCCTATGTGGCGCATCCGTGGTCGCAGGGTTTTTCGATCATCGACGTCCGCGATGCCAAAAACCCTCTCGTCGTCAACTACATGCAGGCCCCGGCCAACACCTGGAACATTCATCTCCAGACCCATGATGACCTGCTGCTGGTCATCAACGCGCTCGATCTTTTCGCCGATGTCCAGTCCTTCACCGACGAAAAGGCCTATTACACCAAATCGGTCGGCGAGACGGTCGCTGCGGAAAAAAGGCAGCGGGTGTGGACCGCGGGCATGACCGTGTTCGACATCTCGACACCCGACAAGCCCCGGAAAATCGGGCAGCTGGATGTCGACGGCATCGGTTTCCATCGCCTGTGGTATGTGGGCGGGCGTTATGCCTATGCCTCCGCGCTGCTGGATGGTTTTTCCGACTACATCTTCGTCACCATCGACCTTGCCGATCCGACAAAGCCGCAATTGCTGGGCCGCTGGTGGCTGCCGGGCATGAACACGGTCGAGGGTGAAAAACCGGCATGGGGCGAGGGAAAACGATATGCCCTGCATCACGCTCTGGTGCATGGCGACACCGCCTATGCCTGCTGGCGCGATGGCGGCCTGACCCTGCTCGATGTCAGCGATCATTCCGCTCCCAAACTCATCGCACACCGCAACTGGTCACCACCCTATGGCGGCGGCACCCATTCCCCACTTCCCCTGCCCGACCGCGAACTGCTGGTCGTTGCCGATGAGGCGGTGCTTGATAATGAGGAGGACGGGCGCAAGCATACCTGGATTTTCGATATCCGTGCCCCGGAAAACCCGGTCAGCATCTCGACATTCCCGATCCCCAACGAGATCGATTACAGGAAAAAGGGTGGTCATTTCGGGCCGCACAATCTGCATGAAAACCGACCGGGGTCCTTCGTATCGGAAACACTGATCTTCGCCACCTGGCAGAATGCCGGCATCCGCGCTTTTGATATATCCGACCCCTATCATCCCGTTGAAACCGGCGCGCTCGTTCCGGCAGGGCCAGCAGCAATGACTGACCGACGTCCCGGCCGGCCGAAAGTCATCCAATCGGCGGACGTCTTCGTTGATGCCAATGGTCTGATCTATGCGACCGACTACAATGCCGGGCTGGAAATCATCGAATATGGCGGTTGAAGACAATAGCAATGCATAAAAAGTAAACTCGCCTCAATGCCTTCAGCATGAACTGCATCGGCCACAACAATCATGGTCTGTGGGCTCGTCCGCACGACGATCGGTAACCGACAACACCATCGCCTATTGGACCAAACTTGCCGGCACCTTGGAGCGTGGTGCTTGATAAGGCCGGGTGCCTCTGCCAGTCTCGGCGCGGGGAGCATTTGATCTGGAGGAGGTTTTCATGCGCTTATTCCTGTTTTGCCTTGTTGTCGCCAATTGCATTGTGAGCGAACCCGCTATGGCTTTCGATTTACCTGTAGCACCACCCGCCGACCGTCCGTTGAACGAATTCGTCACCGCCGTCGAAAAAGATGGGTCGATCACCTTTCGGCTCTTTGCACCCAGTGCGAAGTTTGTATCGCTGGCCCTTGGTCAACGCCCTCCACTGGAGATGAAGAAGGCCGAGAATGGTTTGTGGAGCGTAAAGAGTGAAGCGCTGAAACCCAACCTCTATGAATATTACTTCAATGTGGACGGTTTCCGGAGCATTGACACCGGTACCAATTCGCCCAAACCGCAGCGGCAGGTAAATACGAGCCTCATTTTGGTGCCCGGCAGCATTCTCGATATCCGCAACGTTCCCCATGGGGAACTTCGCCTCGTAACGATCCCGTCCAAAGCACTGAAATCCGAGCGACAGACCTATGTCTACACGCCGCCGGGCTACACTAATTCCGCCGAGCCGTTACCCGTGATTTACCTCTATCACGGCTTCGGAGACACGGTCGCCTCCTGGGTCAGCCAAGGCCGCGCACCGCAGATTCTCGACAACCTGCTGGCTGAAAAGAAAACTGAGCCGATGATTGTCGTCATCCCGGATACCGAGGCCGATATTCCCGAAGCGATCCCCGAAAACTTTCCCGGAGCCGACCGCCGCAAGAACTTTTACCCACTGAACGCTGCAGCGGTTGACCGGGAACTGATGGAGGACCTTATTCCTTATATGAAGCAACACTACCGCGTGCGCGACGACGCCGACGGGCGCGCTGTCGTTGGCCTTTCGCAAGGCGGCTATCAGGCGCTGGTCTCCGGCCTGACCCACCTCGGCACATTCGGTTGGGTCGCCACTTTCAGCGGCGTTTCAACAACTACCGTGCCGAACACGGCTGTGGACGCAGCGCTGAACGACCCCGAAAAGATCAACAACATCCTGCGCAACTTCACAGTCACTGTCGGCAAGAAGGATGAGGTAACGGGCAAGGATATCGCTGGTCTCAAGACGATACTGGACGAAAAAAAGATCGTACATGATTTCGTGGAATACAAAGACCTGGGGCACGAAATGGACGTCTGGCGCCCTTCGCTCGCGGCGTTCCTGGAAAAGGTGTTTAAGAAGTAATGCCAACCGCCTCGTCGTCTTGCTCTAAAAGAGGCGCTGTGCTGAGGACTGCTGTCCCAATCGATTTTAAGATTCCAGAAACGACGGCTTAACGCCGTCGTTGCGGCCATTGTGTTGTCGAAAAGCTCCCTATTTCGTTACATCGTAAAAATCAGAGAGGCAGTACTGGTATAATCGAGGATTTTGCGACCGCAGAAACCCAATGTAGCTTCGGTGTATCCGGAAAAGATTGACGCATTCGTCACTTCCGCTCCTGTTCCCGCCCGGGAATCTAGCGCGGAAAACTCCAATCAGAAACGATCCAGTTTCTAGGGGTCAGAGCACTTCCCTCAACTGCCGCGTAACTCGCACTATGGTCACCTGCAGACAATCCCGGGGGCAACATCATTTAAGGGATTATTGCGAGCGTAGGCATGTAGATGTGCGTCGTCATCGGCGCCAATCGGGTTCGGCTCGAGGAGCCGGCCAAGCGAAGGGGAATAAAACCGGGCATGATTTAATATAGCCCCGTTTCAAGGTCTAATCGCTGCCCGGCAATCGATAAGCGGCGGTGTTCGTCCCGGCGCGACGGCCGAAAGGATCGAAGCACGCAATACAAGCCGCGCAACCTTCCTGACTCCATCCAGTTCGCATCTGGTTGCGATCTTGTGAGTCTCGCCAGGGCTTGCTGCCTGGCTATCAGGACGCTCATCACAGATGGAAGCGATCGCGAAGAGGAAGGTCTGCGATCCGCCGCTCTCAACAACAGGCACCGTGCCATCTGGATTCTCCTTTGCATCCCGCACGCGTCACGCCACAGAAAAATTTCAGGAAACGATAAAACCGTGTTGACACTGCAGGTCTTTTGGATTTTCTTGTAAACCGGTTTAGTAAATCGCTTTACAAACCACACAGAGGTCGAAAAGGCCCGAATTGAGCGGAACAGAAAGCGGGAGTATGATGGCGCGTAACCATGCGACCAGTCTGAAGGATGTTGCCCAGGCGGCAGGCGTTTCCGTCGCGACCGTATCGCGTCTGTTGAACGGCACGCTGGAATTGCCCTCGGAGACAAAAACGCGGATCGAGACCGCCATTCGGGAGCTCAATTACGTTCCCAATCCCCACGCCAGGCGCTTGAGCCGGGGCCGCTCGGATACGATCGGTCTGGTCGTTCCCGACATTGGCAATCCATTTTTCGGAATGCTGGTCGCCGCCGTGGAAGAGGAAGCCGACAGGCGCGGCCTTGCCCTGTCGCTCTTTGCGACGTTGAACCGAAAGGGTCGCGAATTGTCGTATCTGAGATTACTCGCACGCAATCACGTCGATGGTCTCGTCTTCATCACCAACCATCCCAATACCGATGAACTGGCAGAACTGATCAACACAACCGGCAAGGTGGTGGTCGTCGATGAAGACGTTCCCGGCGCGACCGTGCCGAAACTCTTCTGCGACAATGAACAGGGTGGCCGTCTGGCCGGTGAGCATCTGGCGGAAAACGGGCACAGCCGGGTTCTCTATATTGGCGGGCCGGAAGAGATGATCAGCACCGAACGCCGTTTTCGCGGCCTGACATCCGCCCTTGCCGAACGGATATCCGCGGCAGAGCTTTCCATTTCCCGATATTGCGGCGCCTATACGGTGGAGTTCGGTCGGGCGGCAGCGCGCCGGTTCATTGACGAGGGCCGGCCTGCAACGGCAGTGTTTGCGAGCTCGGACGAAATCGCCATCGGCTTTGTTGAAGTGCTGCGTTCTGAGGGCGTACGCATCCCGCGGGATGTTTCGATGATCGGTTTCGATGATGTCGGGCCGCTGCATCTGTTTGCGCCGCCGCTCACCGCCATTCGCCAGCCTGTCAGCGCGATCGGCCAGCGCGCCCTGTCGCTTCTGCTTGAAACCAATTGGGATCAGGACACTCCGTTGCTGTCGGAGGAACTGTTGCCCGTCGAAATCGTCGTGCGTGAATCCGTTGCGCCGCCTGCGATCAAATAAAAAGCAACGAAACCAACAGAGGAAGAACGATAATGCTGAATTTTAAACGTCGATATTTTTCTGCAGCACTCGCTGCGACCGTTCTTGCCGGCGCGACCTTGTCTGCCGGTCTCGCCAACGCCGCCGAAAAGACCATTGCCCTGGTCCAGATCAACCAGCAGGCCCTGTTTTTCAACCAGATGAATGCGGGCGCCGAAAAAGCTGCGAAGGAAGCCGGCGTCAAGCTGGTGATCTTTAACGCCAACAATGACCCGGCAGCACAGAACAGCGCCATCGAAACCTATATCCAGCAGAAGGTGGATGGCATTGCCGTCGTCGCCATCGATGTCAACGGTATCATGCCGGCCGTAAAGCAGGCAGCTGCCGCCAATATTCCCGTCGTCGCGATTGACGCCATTTTGCCGGAAGGTCCGCAGCAGGCGCAGATCGGCGTGGATAACGGCAAGGCGGGTGCCGACATGGGGAAATTCTTCCTCGATTACGTGAAGTCCGACATGGGCGGCAAGGCCAAGATCGGCGTCGTCGGCGCGCTGAATTCCTTTATTCAGAACATCCGCCAGAAGGGCTTTGAAGAGACCATCAAGGACAAGGCCGGCATTACGGCCGCCGGCGTCGTCGATGGCCAGAATGTTCAGGACACAGCACTTTCGGCCGCCGAAAACCTGATTACCGGTAGTCCGGACATGACCGCCATTTACGCCACGGGTGAGCCGGCCCTTCTGGGCGCGGTCGCCGCGGTTGAAAGCCAGAGCAAGCAGAAAGACATCAAGGTCTTTGGTTGGGACCTGACCAAGCAGGCGATCGCCGGCATCGATGCGGGCTATGTCGCAGGCGTCATCCAGCAGGACCCTGCTGCGATGGGCGCCGCTGCGGTCAAGGCGCTCAAGACTGTTTCCGATGGCGGCACCGTCGAAAAGACCATCGCCGTGCCGATTACCATCGTCACCAAGGCCAATGTCGAGCCCTACCGCGCGGTTTTCAAATGATGATGGCCGGACAGCACACAGGCGCTGTCGATGGTGCCGGGGGAGATATTCTCTCCCGGCAGCCCGATCGTGAAGCGCGTATCTCACTGCGCAATATCCGCAAGACATTCGGCTCGCATCAGGCGCTTCGCGGTGTCGATCTCGATATCTTTCCCGGCGAATGCCTCGGTCTCGTCGGTGACAATGCGGCAGGTAAGTCAACTCTCACCAAGGTGATTTCCGGCACCTACATTCCAGACGACGGCACGATCACGATGGAAGGTGAAGCCATTCGCTTTTCAGGCCCCGCAGATGCCCGCAACCGCAACATCGAAATGGTCTTCCAGGATCTCAGCCTTTGCGACCATATCGATGTCGTGGGCAATCTCTTTCTCGGGCGAGAAATCACAAAGGGTCCGTTTCTCGACCGTCCCAAAATGCTGTCGGAAGCCCGTAAGATGCTGGATGCACTGGAAATCCGCATTCCGCGTCTCACCGCCAAGGTGGAGAAACTCTCCGGCGGCCAGCGGCAGGCAATCGCCATTGCGCGTGCGGCCTCCTTCAATCCGAAGGTCCTGATCATGGACGAGCCGACATCGGCGCTTGCCGTTGCGGAGGTGGAAGCGGTTCTTTCGCTCATCAATCGCGTCAAGGCAAAGGGCGTGTCGGTCATTCTCATTACCCACCGCCTTCAGGATCTGTTTCGGGTCTGCGACCGCATCGCCGTCATGTATGAGGGCACCAAGGTGGCGGAACGCCAGATCAACGACACCAGTCTCGAGGATCTCGTCCGCCTAATCGTGGGAGGGCAACGTCATTGACCGTCTACACTGAACGCGCCAAAGGTTCGCCGCTCTCGGATTTCTTTGCCGAGAATGCACAAGTGCTCTCGATTGCGGCATTCTTTGCCCTTTGCATGGTATTCTTCTCCGTAACCACGGATACGTTTCTCACGGCCGGCAACCTTCTGAATGTCGTCCGTCAGGCAGCACCCATCCTGATCGTCTCCGTCGCGATGACATTCGTCATCATCACCGGCGGCATTGATCTGTCAGTCGGCTCGATGGTTGCCCTGATCAATGCCGTCGGGGCCATCCTGCTTGCAGCCGGCTACGCCTGGCCGCTGGTTCTCGTGGCCATGCTGGTGCTCGGCGGAGGACTTGGACTGGTACAGGGGTGGTTCATTGCCTATCAGGGTATTCCGGCCTTTATCGTAACCCTTGCCGGTCTCTCCATCCTGCGCGGCGTGGCTCTCTACATTACACAGGGATATTCCGTACCGATACCGGAGGCACCCGGGTTCTTTTACCTCGGCAGGGGTGATTTCCTCGGCATGCCCGTCCCTGCCCTGATCGGTGTCGTCGTCACCGTGATCGCCTATATCGTCCTTTCGAGCACCCGATATGGCCGTCGTGTGGTAGCCGTCGGCTCCAATCCTGAAGCGGCACGCCGCGTGGGAATGCCCGCCAAGTGGATTCTCGCCTCAGTCTATCTGGCCGCGGGTGTAGCGTCAGCCATTGCCGGCCTCATGATCGCGGCGCGGCTGGGTTCCGGATCCTCAAATGCAGCAGTCGGTTTCGAGCTTCAGGTGGTTGCGGCCGTGGTGCTCGGCGGCACGTCGCTGATGGGCGGCCGCGGCACCATTCTCGGCACGGTGCTCGGAACCATGACCATCGCCGTTATCGGCAACGGTCTTATCCTCATGCACATCTCTCCGTTTTTCACCCAGATCGTGACGGGCGCCATCATCCTTGCCGCCATCTGGCTCAATACGCGCATCTTCACCGCGAACTTCCGCCTTGGCGCGAAGAGAAAGGGTTGATGCGATGAAATCGGAACTGTCTGAAGGGCATATCCGATCGGGAAAGATCATGACTGTGCGAGGCCCGATCGCTGCGGATCAACTCGGCATCACGCTGATGCACGAGCATATTCTTAATGATTGCCGCTGCTGGTGGCATGCTCCCAGGACACCGGAGCGGCAATATCTTGCCGAGGGTTTCGTCTGTATGGAAATCCTGGGCGAGCTGCGTCAGGATCCCTTCGTCAACAAGCACAATATTACGCTGGATGACGAGCCACTTGCGATTGCGGAGCTGAAGGATTTCTCGGCCGCCGGTGGACATACGGTCGTGGAACCCACCTGTCAGGGTATTGGCAGAAATCCTCTGGCTTTGCGGAGGATTTCAGAGGCAACCGGGCTCAGCATCGTCATGGGAGCGGGTTATTACCTTGCATCATCCCACCCTGAAAAGGTGGCGGGGCTCACGGTCGATGCCATAGCCGACGAGATCGTGCAGGAGGCGCTAAGCGGTGTCGATGGGACCGATATCCGCATCGGGCTGATAGGCGAAATCGGGGTTTCCGCGGATTTCACGGCCGCTGAGGAAAAGTCCCTGCGGGGTGCGGCGCAAGCGCATGTCCGTACAGGCCTTCCCCTGATGGTTCATCTACCGGGATGGCTTCGGCTGGGACACAGGGTTCTCGATATCGTCGCGAATGAAGGTGCGGATCTCAACCACACCGTTCTTTGTCACATGAACCCGTCCCACGCCGATATTGCCTACCAGAGCGAACTCGCGGGCCGCGGCGCCTTTATCGAATACGACATGATCGGCATGGATTTTTTCTATGCCGATCAGCAGGTTCAATGCCCCAGTGACGAGGATGCTGCCCGATCGATCATCACGCTGGTGGAAGGCGGTTATCTCGACCGCATTCTGCTGTCCCACGACGTCTTCCTGAAAATGATGCTGACGCGATATGGCGGCAATGGCTACGCCTATATTCTCAAGCATTTCCTGCCGCGCCTGAAACGGCACGGGCTCGACGACGCCACTCTTCAAACCCTTATGCGGGATAATCCGCGCTCGGTCTTCCAGGCGAAGACCTGACGAACCTATGGAAATGGAAAGATCATGACAAAAAAAGTGCTCCTCGTCGGTGAAAGCTGGGTCAGCTCCGCCACCCACTACAAGGGCTTTGATCAGTTTGGCAGCGTCACCTTTCATTTGGGTGCAGAACCGCTGGTGAAGGCGCTGGAAGGCAGCGAATATGAGCTGACTTACATGACCGCCCACGACGCGGTGGAGAAGTTTCCCTTCGAGATGGCAGGGCTTGACGCCTATGACGCCATCATCCTTTCGGATATCGGTGCGAATTCGCTCCTGCTGCCGCCGGCCGTCTGGCTGCAGTCGAAGACCGTGCCGAACCGGCTGAAGCTCATCAAGGCATGGGTGGAAAAAGGTGGTGGCCTGCTGATGGTCGGCGGCTACTTTTCCTTCCAGGGGATTGACGGCAAGGCCCGTTGGCGCCGCACGCCGGTCGAAGATACGCTGCCAGTTACCTGCCTTCCGTGGGACGACCGCGTGGAAATTCCGGAAGGCTCGACGGCCGATATTCTGAAACCCGACCATCCAACCGTCGCGGGCCTCTCCGGCGAGTGGCCGCTTCTGCTTGGGGTGAACGAGGTCGAGGTGCGTGACCGCGCCGATGTCGAGGTGGTCGCCCGGCTGCCGGCAGATCAGGGTTCCCATCCCCTGCTCGTCACCGGACGTTTCGGCAAGGGCCGCACGGCCGCATGGACGTCCGACATTGGTCCGCATTGGCTCTCTCCCGCCTTCTGCGAATGGGATGGGTATGGACGCCTATGGAAGAACATTCTCGGCTGGCTGACGGAAAAGTAGTGACCAGTGCGGCTAAGCCCGCAGAATGGTTATCAGCTCGTCATGGCTGGGAAAGGCATCCTGCGTGCCACGGCGGCCGACCGTGATGGCTGCGGCCCTGGAGGCAGCCTCAAGGGCGCGCGCATCCACGGCGCCACCACGAAGCACCGCGGAGGCTAGCGCAACACCCGTAAAGCAATCGCCGGCCCCCGTGGTGTCGACGATCGTCGCGGGCGCGGCTGGCACCTCGATAGCACCATCGGCGGAGACGAGTACGGAGCCCTGCCCGCCGAGCGTGACGATGACGAGGCCGACACCGGCACGCAGCAGAAAAGCGGCAGCCTCAGCCCCGCTCTTGCCGGTCAGCGCCTCCGCCTCGATACGATTGAGGACGGCGATATCGATGAGCGACAGAACGCCCGCGAACCAGGGTTGCAGGGGTGACGGATTGAAGGCCGTATTCAGCTCCTTCGATCTCGCCGCATTGAGAATGGCGAGGGTTGTTTCTTCCGAGAGATTACCCTGCAAAACGACGAGGTCACCTGATACGGCGTCGCCAAGTGCGTCTAGGGCAGCTTTCTCAGTGAGAGCTGCCGCTGCTGACCGGGTGGTGATGATCGAATTTTCGCCGTCCGGGGTCGTCAGAATGATGGAAATATCGCTGGTGGCGCTGTCGACGGGAATGAGATTTGGTGTCAGGCGCTCACGGGTGAGTGCTTTTCCGATCGCAATGGCACGATCATCCATGCCGACGGCGGCGACCAGAGTGGTTTCGACGCCGCACCGTGAAAGAACAATGGCCTGGTTGCAGCCTTTGCCACCGAGACTGCGCGAGGCCTGCTCGCCGAAGATTGAAGCGCCTGCCTCAGGCAGTGCGGCAATGGAATAGGTTTCATCAAGTGCGATATTGCCGATAACAAAGGCGCGCATGGAGAACTTTCGAAGGGGACTGAAATGCAGACCATATCCGACAACGCGGCCAATGCCATTCAGGAAATTTTCGGTCGAAGCAAGGCACTGATCGGCATGATACATTGCCCGGCCTTTCCGGGGGCGCCGCGTTATCGCAACGCGAACATGGATGCGATCTATGATGCGTGCATGCGTGATGCGGAACGCCTTGTCGAAGGCGGGATGCACGGTCTGATCGTCGAAAATCATGGCGACGTCCCTTTCTCCAAGCCGGATGATATCGGGCCGGAAACGTCAGCCTTCATGAGCGTGGTGACTGACCGCATCGTTCGCGCCGCCGGCGTGCCAGTTGGCATCAACGTGCTGGCCAATGCTCCCATCCCGGCCTTCGCGATCGCCATGGCGGGCGGGGCAAAGTTCATCCGCGTCAATCAATGGGCCAATGCCTATGTGGCCAATGAGGGTTTCATGGAGGGGCGTGCAGCCGAGGCGATGCGCTACCGTTCGCTGCTGAGGGCAGAGCACATCAAGGTTTTTGCCGACAGCCATGTCAAGCATGGAGCCCATGCCATCACGGCGGATCGCAGTATTGATGAACTGACGCGCGACCTCGCCTTCTTCGACGCCGATGGGGTCATCGCAACGGGGCAGCGCACCGGCAACAGTGCATCCTTGGAGGAAATCGAGGAAATCGGTGCGGCTACACATCTGCCGCTACTGGTCGGCTCGGGTGTCAATGAAGGCAATATCGTCGAAATCCTCAAACGCACCAACGGCGTGATCGTGGCCTCATCGCTCAAGGAAGGCGGCGTCTGGTGGAACCCGGTCGAACTGGCGCGGGTACGCTCTTTTGTTGCCGCAGCCCGCCCCGGCCTCGAAGCCTGAGGGGGAGACAGCGATGGCAAAATTTTTGATCAACGGTAAAAGACTACTGGGAAATCTTGACCGGTTTGCAGCGATCGGAGCAACCGAAAAGGGCGGGGTCAACCGGCAGGCGCTAACCGACCAGGATCGCGAGGCAAGACGCTTGCTGGCGAAACTCGCCATAAACAGGGGATTTTCCGTATTTCAGGATCCCGTCGCCAATCTCTTCATTCGCCGGAGCGGCCGCGACGAAACACTTCCCCCGCTTCTCATCGGCAGCCACCTGGACAGCCAGCCCGCCGGCGGCCGGTTTGACGGAGCGCTGGGGACGCTTTCGGCATTCGAGGTACTCGAAACACTCGAGGATTTGGGGATCGAAACGGAACGCCCGGTTGAGGTGGTCGCCTTCACCAACGAGGAAGGTTGCCGTTTCGCCCCTGGCTGCATGGGATCCATGGCTTTCGCCTCCCGAACGATACCACAGGACTGGCTGAAACTCCTTGCCACAGATAACGGAGCCGATTTTGCGGGTGAACTTTCCGCAACCCTGAAAAGCCTGCCAGAAGCTACCATGCGCGATCTCGGTTTTCCGGTTTTTGCTTATGTCGAGGTTCACATTGAGCAGGGCCCCTCCCTTGAGGAAAAGGGAGTGCCGATAGGAATAGTGACGGGCATACAGGGCACACGCTGGCTAGAAGTATCAATCACCGGCCAGACCGCGCATGCCGGGACAACGGCGCTCGCGTATAGACGCGATCCATTTCACGCTGCGGCCAATGCGCTGGCATCACTTTTCCCTGCCATGATGCCGCAGGATCCTGACGCCCGCTTCACCGTCGGGCGAATGGCATTGCAGCCCGGCGCTGTCAACGCCATCCCTCAGACCGTCGCATTTACCGTGGATATCAGGCATCCGACGTCCGAGACGCTCAACAGGATGGAAGATAAAATCCATTCAGCCGTACAGCAGGCAGCAATGGCGCAAAACTGCGAAGCGACAATCAGGCAGATTTTCGACATGCCGCCCGCGATTTTTCAGGAAGGTATCATCTCGGCGTTGGACTGCGCCGCTCGGGAACTCGATTTTGTGACCTTGCGAATGTTGTCCGGTGCTTTCCACGACGCACTTTTCATGAACCGGGTCGCACCATCGGCGATGATTTTTGTCCCGTGCCGTGATGGTCTCAGTCATAACGAGGCAGAGTATGTTGAGCCCGAACATACCATTGCAGGATGCAATATGCTCTTGGCGTCAGTCCTTCAAATATCACCGTTGTGAGCCTTGACTGAAAGATGCTTTGCTCAAGATCAAAGTCTATTGGCGACCGATTCCGCATGCTCATCTAACAACGTCGACCAAAGAACCGATAACCATGTTGGTTCGCTAGCTGCTGGCGGTCTTTGCCGAGTTAACTCCTGTTCCCGGAAGTTGATTGAGCTGCACCGGATCTCAGTGCCAGGGAGACGCTCCGGCAATGGATGGCCGAGGCCGGCATCTGGATTTCGCGCGCTGTGTCCTTGATCTTTGCCAGAGCGCCGATTTGTTTTGCTTTCACTTCTATCCGTTGCGTCTTCTCGGGGATCTGCAGCAGAATATCGCCGCATTCGTCACGATGCCAAAGGACAAACACATCGATACGCCTGTGCGTTTTGTACCAAGTCCTATTGACAAATTAGTTTTCGGCGCGTGGTCCGCTGCTGGCGAGCTGCCACTACTCTTCTGTGCCCCCCAGGAAAGGATCTATGCTAACTTGGCGGAGCCTTTTACGTGCTTCCACAGAGACCAGCCTGACGTCTGGATTTTCTTCAGCCGCTCTTCCATACCAATATTTTGCGGCATACACGTCACCAAGGTTCTCATAGCACTCCCCCAGTCGCTCTCCGAGATATCCGGCATCCAGCGACCGGTCGCCATCTGCCATGAAAAGATAAATCTTGATGGCGTCCGCTGCCTTCCCGGTTGCGATCAATTCTTTTGCTCGGCGTTCTAAATGATTGAAGTCATACACGACTTTGTCTCCATCAAAGCAACTGGGTGCATTTCCATCAAGACGTATAACCCACGAATTGGAGCAAGTGGGACAACCATATTTTCGCGGCTGCCAACACGAGAGAGGCAGCAAAGGATTTTCGGTCCTTGTAGGCCCGGAAATCGCAGGCAGGCGGTCTTTTCTATTGGCTTTGGGAGGAGTTAGAGGCCTGATGTCACGGGTCAGCAATTCCTCGCGAAGGATGCGATTTGCGCCTTTTTTCTCTAAAGAATGGCTCAACAATATGCCCCTCTTCGTCGCTCAAATCGCCTCGCGCCAACACTGACTCCCAAAAAGCAGCGTTGAACCACGTCTGAGCAGATTTGGGAATCCACTTTGTCAACACGGCTTAGCAGACCGATCCATCTACAAAAAAATCGCCCAGAGATATCCGGGCGATTACGGTTATGCTGAGAGGCGTAAATCAGACCGCTTCGTCGTGAGACGGTTTTTCCCAGAGGTTGATGCCACCTTCGACAGCGTGACGGTCGATTTCGGCCAGTTCTGCCGCCGTGAAATACGGGTTCTTGAGCGCCGCAACGTTTTCCTCCACCTGTCTGGCCGAGCTTGCACCGATCAGCGCCGAGGTGACGCGCTTGTCGCGCAGGACCCAGGCAATTGCCAGCTGCGCCAGCGACTGACCGCGATTTTTGGCAATTTCGTTCAGTGCACGAGCCCGCTCGATATTTTCCTGCTTCAGATGTTCCGGCTTCAGGAAATCCCCGCCCGGACGGTTGACGCGCGCATCCTGCGGCACACCATCAAGATATTTGTTGGTCAGCAACCCCTGTGCCAGCGGCGTGAAGGCGATCACGCCCGCGCCCACCTCGTCGGTCGCGTCCAGCAGGTCTTTTTCGGCCCAGCGATTGAAAAGATTATAGGCGGGCTGGTTGATGAGAAGCGGCACACCGCGCTCTTTCAAAAGGGTCGCGATTTCACGCGTCTTCGCGCCGGAATAAGACGACACGCCAACATAGAGCGCCTTGCCCTGACGGACGGCCTGCGCCAGCGCATCGGCGGTTTCCTCGAGCGGCGTGTCCGCATCAAAACGATGGGAGTAAAAAATATCGACATAATCCAGTCCCAGCCGCGTCAAGCTTTGATCAAGGCTGGAGAGCAATGCCTTTTTGGAGCCGCCGCCACGTCCATAGGGCCCGGGCCACATGTCCCATCCGGCCTTGGTGGAAATGATGAGCTCATCACGATAACTGGCGAAATCCTGCTTCAGAATGTGGCCGAAATTCACTTCCGCGCTGCCAGCCGGCGGACCGTAATTATTGGCGAGGTCGAAATGCGTGATACCAAGATCGAAGGCCTTGAAAAGAATGGAGCGCTGCGTCTCCAGTGGCGTCGTATCGCCGAAATTGTGCCAGAGACCAAAGGAAATTGCCGGCAGTTTCAGGCCGCTGCGCCCCACACGGCGGAAGGTGGCGTCTTCGTAACGGTTGGGTTCTGGATGATACGTCATGGTCGCTGTTTCCTGATGGCGTTGAGTGGCCGTCCGGCGATCAATGATCGCCGGCTCGGATGGGAGATTTGTGATTTGAAACCGGACGCTAGATGGCTCCGTGTCGCGGCGGCAACGCGCCGTTCAGATAAAAATTGCCGATATGGTGATATTTCCAGCGGACGGGATCATGCAGCGAATGTGTCCGGGCATTGCGCCAGTAGCGGTCGAGCCCGTAGCTCTCCAGCGTGGAGCGCGCGCCACCGAGTTCGATGAGTTTCGTTGAAGCAAGTTGCGCGACTTCGGTGCCGAGTGACTTCACCTCTGCCACAGCGATCGAGGCTGCTGCCACTGTTTTTTCGTCCGCTGCCGCACTCGCAATATCAAGAATACGGCCGGCTCTTGCGAGAAGCGCGTCCGCCGCATGCACGCGGATGGAAACGTCTCCGACGGCGTGGATGGTATGCGGGTCTTCGTAACCGTGCTCGATGCTTAGTTCGAAAAACGGACGGGCATGGGCTCGAACATAGGAGATCGTCTCCGCCAGGGCTCCGCGTGCAATGCCAACCTGAACCGCGGCATGGATGATCTGCGCAAAAGGCCCCATGGGCGTCGGCCGCTCGAAAACGACGTCGTGATCCACCACCTGAAACGGTGCGATTTCGACATCATCGAAGGTGACAGTGCCGCTGCCGGTCGTGCGTTGGCCGAAGGACGTCCAGTCGTCAACAAGAGAAAGGCCAGCCGTCGCGCGGTCGATAAAGACGATGTTCACCCGTTCGTCCGGTCCCTTGGCGACAACAACGATGATATGGGCAAAAAGAGAGCCGGTGGAATAGAACTTCTGTCCATTCAGCAGCAGCCCGCCGTCCCGCTCGGCAAAATGCGTCTTGTAGTCAACGGGGGTTTTTGTGCCGATTTCGGTGAAGGCATTGCCCAGCCGGTCTCCTTCGAGGATGCGCTGGAAATAATGCCGCTTCTGTTCTTCGCTGCCCGCAAGCCGCAACGCCTCCACCATGTAGAAGTGGTTTTGCGGAATTTGCCCGATGCTGCCATCGGCGGCGGAAATGATCGCGGTCACTTCCGCCAACGTTACGGCCGAAACGCCGGCACCGCCATAATCTTTCGGTACGGTGATGGCCCACAACCCGCTTTGCGAGAAACGCTCGATCTCGGCGAGCGGCAGTCGCCGCTCCCGGTCACGTTCGGCGGCCCCGGCGGCAAAGACGCGCGCCAGTTCTTCGGCCACGGCAATGGCCTCGGCATCGTCCTTTATTATATGGGCCTTCGTCCGGCGCGGCGGGATATGCGGCGCGGGCTTTCCCGGCGTCAAAGCGGCCTCGCGATGCAGCTTCCGGTCAGTCGTTGTCATCGAAACGGCCTCAATTCCAGGCATGGCGCGGGGGATACGCGCCGTTCAGATAATAATTTCCGACATGGAAATATTTCCATCGCACCGGATCGTGCAGCGTGTGGACGCGGGCGTTTCGCCAGTGCCGATCAAGCCCGTGCTCGGCAAGCGTCGAACGGGTACCGGCAAGTTCAAAGAGCTTGTTGGTTGCCAGAATGGCAATTTCAGTGGTCAGAACCTTCGATTCCCCGGTCCTGATCGTCGCTTCCGAAACGGTTTCGAGCGTCGTGTTCCGCTTTGCAGCATCGATGCTGTGACCGGCAATTTCGAGAAGCGCTTCAGCCGCGTGCAGGCGGATTTTCAGATCGCCGATGGCGGCAATGGTGAAGAGGTCTTCGCCCGCCGTCTGCTTGCCGCTGTCCAGCCACGGACGGCTGTGTTTGTTGATGAAAGCGATGGTGTCATCGATCGTTCCCCGCGCGATGCCCACATCGATTGCCGACTGGATGATCTGCGAGACCGGGCCACCAATGGTGGGGTGATCGAAGGACGTCACCTTCACCGCCCTCTCCTTCGGCACACGAACGTTTTCGATCTTCACCGATCCCGATGCCGTGGTGCGCTGGCCAAAGCTCGACCAGTTGTTGGTCACCGTCAGACCCGCAGCGTCGCGGTCGGCGAAAACGAGGTGTCCCTGCCCCGTCTCATCAAGCGCAACAATCGGCACGATATGCGCGAGAAGCGCACCGGTCGTGTAAAACTTCTCGCCATTGACGACGACACTATCGCCCTCATGGACCACTTTCGTCTCGAAATCGGCGACGGTCTTGCTTTTCAGTTCGGAAAAGGCGTTGCCATAACGAATGCCCTGAAGCGCCCAGCCGAAAAACAGCTTCTTCTGGTCTTCCGTGCCGTCCAGTTCGACAGTGGCGACAATTGCCAGATGGTTCTGGGTGATTTGAGCAATGGCGGGATCGGCTGCCGCAATCGTTGCGATGACCCTGGCAAGCGTGGCGTATGATACTTCCGGCCCGCCATAGGCCTTGGGAACATTGATGCTCCAGAGACCGCTCTGGGAATATTCATCCAGTTCGTCGATCGGCAAAAGACCTTCGCGATCCCGCAACGCCGCACCGACCCTGAATTTCTCCGCCAGCCGCTGCGCGATTTCTATCGCTTCCGCGTCCGAGGAAACGATATGCGCGGGCGTCACAGGGCGCGGCCGCGGCGAAATCGGATCAACGGAATTGACGCGCGGATGAACACTGTAGTCGATCTTGGTCTCGGAAATCGTGCCCATGGGACGCCTCGCAAACACGGTGAATGATGGCGTGAGCATCGCACAAGGCACAGCACTGAACAGTAATTCTATGTTTTTTATGCTCTAAAAAAGGAAAGGTTTTTCTCTGTAATCAAGAAAAAATAAAAGATGCATTGAGCGAGTAGAGAGTGAAATATCTACCCAGGGACTGATTGCGCCGGGGTCGGCCGAGGGTTCACCACAATCGATGCAAGGCTGCGCGCTATCTCATGCGCCACATAGACCGCATGTTCCGTGACCTGAGGCAGCCCCATCAATTCTCCGAAGGTTCCGCGCGCCAGCGGACCGCCGATCAGCAATGTTTCGATTGTCTGGCCCTGTTGGCCAACGGCGCGTGATTGCTCGTCGCAGCGAATTCCGAGCCCGGTGGGGCAGAGGGTCAGCAGACCCGCCACCTCCAGACTGGCAAGAAAGACTTGCGATTTCAGTATTCCACCATGGGCCGGGCCAGTCGTGACGATCACCGCATCGACGTCAATCGGCGTGACATCCTTTTCACCACGATATCTGAGATCGATATGCAGCGAACCGCTTTGGCCAAGCCGTGCGGAGACAAGCGAACCGGCGACGATCTGCAACTGGCCGGCAATGACGGCCGCATCCAGCAGCGTCTCCACCTGCGGCGCAACCCTGAAGCGATGCGCATCCCAGAAGGGACGCAGCCAATGCACAACCCTGCGCCGTTCGTGAAGGGGGAGATTCCGCCATATATCCCGCCCCTGCAGGCGGACGGCATCCAGAACGCCATGCCAGCTCACGCCACCGGCTTGCGCCTCTCGCAAAGCCACACGAATCCGCCGCAATAATTCCGATGCGCGTCTCGACGGCGGATCGATGAAGTCCCCATAGGGCTCCTGCGGCACGGCCGGATGACCACGCGACCGCAAACCCCGGCGCGACAGCGAAACGACCGACCCATGATGGCCGCGCCGCTTCAGCGCAGCAAACGCATCGGCCGCCGTCAGGCCATTGCCAACAATCAGAATGCGGTCACCCGCCGCGATATTGTCCAGTGCGGCGTCTGCATTCACGTCAGCCACCAGCTTCGGATGGCTGGCAAGCGTTTCCAGCGCGCGTGGAAGAGCCGGCGGGGGGTGGCTTGTCGCCACCACCACGATATGCGCGAAGTGACTGTCGCCATCTGCGGTATGCACTTGCCAGCCATCACCGTGGCGGGCCACATGCTCCACGCGGCTGCGCTTGTGTTCGACGATACCCGCTTCCAGCAACGGAGCGATCTCGGCGGCGACATAGGCGCCGAAGACACGGCGCTGAGGATAAGCCTGCCCGTCCGGTAAAACTGCGTCCACATCACCCGCCAGCACATTGGTTCTCGCGAGATAACGGACAAAACTATCCGGATCGTCGGGATAAAGCGTCATGCGCCCGGCCGGCACGTTGATCCGGTTGGCAGGTTCCGGCGTGGAATAGGCAAGCCCCGAGCCGAGCTTAGCCCTCGGTTCGAAGACGATGATCCTCACCTCCCGCCCTTCAACGGCGCGATGGAGATGGGCAGCAAGCGCCGCCCCACTAAATCCACCACCAATAATGGCGACGATGGCACTCTTTCCGTTTACTGACATTTCAACTCGTGTGATCCCACCGGTTCTTTGGCCCACGGAGAAAATCTACAGCATTTGTCGTTTTAGTAGCCTGCTGAAGTTCCAATTTTGGCGCGCAGCGGGGAAAATTCATCTGCCACGCCTGTCATGCGGCATCGGTTTCGTTCCCGTACACATTTTGCTCTCCGGGAGGTGCGGGGATGAGGCTGCTGCCCGTCCCGGCCGACACGCAATTTTATTCCTCTGGTTAGTCTATAAAGAACATCATGAAACTATCACCCGCTTGCTGCACTCTTTATTCTCGGCTGCGACATATCTGGGAGTTCAGCATGAGCAAGACCATCCGCTTCAATGCCTTCGACATGAATTGCGTTGGCCACCAGTCGCCCGGGCTTTGGGCGCATCCACGCGATAAATCCTGGAAATACAAGGATCTCGACTATTGGCAGGATCTGGCCCGAACGCTGGAACGTGGCGTGTTCGACGGCATCTTCATCGCCGACGTCATAGGCTATTACGATGTCTATAAGGGGTCGAATTATCACGCCCTTCATCAGGCGGCGCAGATACCGGTCAATGATCCGCTGCAGCTTGCCGCCCCCATTGCGCTGGCGACGGAACATCTGGGCATCGGCATTACGGCTTCCACCTCGTTCGAACATCCCTACACATTTGCGCGCCGGCTCTCGACCGCCGATCACCACTCCAAAGGCAGGATCGGCTGGAATATCGTGACCTCCTATCTGGAAAGCGGTGCGAAGAATATCGGCCAGGGCGGCCTGCGCCGTCACGATAACCGCTACGAAGTCGCCGCCGAATATATCGAAGTGCTCTACAAGCTTTTCGAGGGAAGCTGGGAAGAAGGCGCGGTGCTGCGCGACCGTGACCGGCGCATCTTCACCGATCCCGCCAAGGTTCACGAGATCGGCCACAAGGGCAAATATTTCGAGGTGCCGGGTTATCACCTGAGCGAGCCCTCTCCGCAACGCACCCCCGTTCTCTATCAGGCGGGCGCTTCAGGCCCCGGCAAGGCCTTTGCCGCCGAACATGCGGAGTGCATTTTCGTGGCTGCCCCGACCAGATCGGTTCTCAAACAGCACGTCGCGGAAACCCGCCGCCGCGTCGCCGAAGCCGGGCGCGATCCCAAAAAGGTATACATCTACACGCTGGTCACCATCATCACCGACGAGACGGAAGAAAAGGCGCAAAAGAAGTTCGAGGAATACCGGGATTATGTCTCCTATGACGGCTCGCTGGTCTTCATGTCCGGCTGGAGCGGTATCGATTTTGGCCAGTATGCACCGACAGATCAGGTCAGGAAGGTCGAAACCAATGCGATCCATTCTTTCGTCGAGCACATAGCCGGCAGCGATAAATCCTGGACGATCGACGAACTGGCGAAATTCGGCGGCATCGGCGGCATGGGGCCGGTTTTTGTCGGCTCCCCTTCCCGCATCGCCGATATTCTGCAGGAATGGGTGGACGATACGGATGTCGACGGCTTCAACCTTGCCTATGCGGTGACACCAGACAGTTTCGAGGATGTTGTCGGTTATATCGTACCGGAACTCCAGAAACGCGGCGTCTATCCGATCGCGTATAAGCCCGGAACACTCCGGGAAAAGCTCTTCGGCGATGGCGACTACCTGGCAGCCAATCATCCGGCCAACCGCTATCGCGACATTGAAGCAATCAAACGGGAAGAGGCAGAAGCGGCCAACGCGGTGCCAAAGAGCGCTGCGGTATAAAACGACCCATCGCCCAAGCCGTTCCACACCACCTGCGATCCCAAGACTTTATCTTGCGCGCCGCCCCTTACGGGGCGATTCATGCATGTGCGGTCGCCTTGCGATTAGCAAAGCCGATGGCGAGCACGAGGAAGATCAACAGGCCCGTGCCGACCTGCTGCCAGTAGAAATTCAGGCCAGACAGCAGAAGACCGTTGGCGACGATGCTGAGCAGCAGAACGCCGAGAACACTGCCGGGCACATTCGGCCGGCCCCTTGGATCAAGTGTCGTGCCGATGAAGGTTGCGCCAATCGCATTCAGCAGAAAGGCGTTGCCGGATGATGGAATGTAAACAGTAACCGTCGAGGTGATGATGAGTCCCGCAATGGCGGCAACAGCCGCCGCCAGAACATAGACCGCCGCCACATGACCGGAAAGCCGGATGCCCGAATAGCGGACGACACTGGCCTGGATTCCGGAGGAAACGACGACGCGACCAAAGCGCGTTCCAGACAGAATGATCCAGGCAGCGACGACGACAGCAAACGCGACAACCAGTGAAACAGAGACACCGAAGAGGTGTCCATGGCCGAGAAACCGAAAGGTCTCCGGCACGCCGGCGGGAGGCAGATAGACAGGATTGCCACCATTGGTCAGCAATTGCTGAATGCTGCGGCCAACGAACAGGGTTCCAAGCGTGGCGAGGAACGGCGAAATGCCGATGCCCGCGATGAGAATGGCGTTAAAGACGCCAACCAGCGCACCAGCAGAAATACCCGCCAGCGCGGCTATTGCCACTGGCTGCCCGGCAAGGACCAGCGACACAAAGGCAAGACTTGCAAAATCGATGGCGGCACCGACCGAAAGATCGATTCCGCCCGAGGCCACAACGAA
Source organism: Agrobacterium sp. LAD9 (assembly GCF_003031125.1). Classification (NCBI taxonomy): domain Bacteria; kingdom Pseudomonadati; phylum Pseudomonadota; class Alphaproteobacteria; order Hyphomicrobiales; family Rhizobiaceae; genus Agrobacterium; species Agrobacterium sp. LAD9. The sequence continues at coordinate 53,955 of NZ_PHGS01000011.1, forward strand.
GGTCATGGCGATGGAAACAATCGCCAGCAAGACGAAATTATTGACCAGCACGCTGATGAGGTTCGTCGCGGTCAGAAATCCGGGCGCAAGCGTTGCGAACAGGGCAAAAACGATCAGCAGCGCCGATGGCAGCGCAAAGCGCCCCGCGGCCCGCAGGATCGGGATGATCGTGGTTTTATCACGCGGAGTGGTCGCGACAGACGACATCTTACCGGTTCTCCCGACGTAAAAGGGTCGTGGCCGACACGACGAGCAGGATCAGCAGACCCTGAACACCGCTCACCAGCGTGCTGGAAATGTTGAGAAGCTGAAAGCCGTTGACCAGAAAACCGACGAAGAGAACCGACAGCAGCGTGCCGGTTACCGTCGGCACCAGACGGCGTGAAAAGACGGCGCCGAGAAGCGCAGTGACCACCACGGGCAACAGCATTTCACCCGACCCGGTGGTGCTGCCGCTGAGATAGGATACGGATAATATTCCTGCGAAGCCGCCAAACAGACCGCTCGTCACGAATGCGCCAGCCACAAAGGATTTTACCGGCAGCCCGGCAGCCCGCGCCGCTTCAGGAAATTCACCCACAGCATAAAGACGCAGCCCCAAAGGCGTATATTGCACCACCGCTGCCACCAGCCCGGCAAAAAAGATGAGCACATAGGCCAGTACCGGTATTCCGGCGGGGCCGCTGGCGGAGAGCGCCGAGAGGAAATCGGTGGAGGCCGGGATCACGGTATTCTGCGTCAGAACCAGTTCGAGCCCGGCCACGACATTCATCACGGCCAGCGTCGCCAGAAGCGGCACGATGCCGACCATCGTGACGGCGAGCGCATTCACGGCGCCGATTGCAGCGCCAGTTCCCAGCGCTCCCGCAGCGGCTGCGGCATCGCCATATCCGGCCTGGGTCAGGGTTGCGTAAACCGCAGCGCTCAGCCCCATATTTGCCGCCAGCGACAGATCGATGCCGCCGGTCACCACGTTGGAACCGCCGGCAATGACAACGATCGTCAGCCCGATGGCGAGAACGCCGCCAATGGCCGATTGCGCCAGCACGTTACCGATATTGCCTACCGACAGGAAAAATGGCGCCGCTAGCGAAAAAAAGGCAAAAACCGCGATAAAGACCGCAAGCGCGCCGCCGCGCAGGGCACCGGTGGCAAGCCTTCGACGAATATTGCTGTCGCGTGAAAACCGAAAGGGCGCTTGCTGCGGGAAATTCAAATCGTGAGGCGCGGTGGACGCGGCGTCAGCGACTGTGAGTATTGGCGTCCGAAACACCTGTGACCTCCGATAGAATTTGTTCCTGCTGTGTGTCTTTCGAGATGAATTCGCGTGTGATTTGTCCGCGGAAGAACACCAGGACCCGATCCGTTATGCCCAGAAGCTCCTCGATATCGGAGGAAAGGACGATGACGCCGGCACCACGCGCCGCGAGTTCGCCGATCAGCGTATAAATCTCGACCTTGGCGGCAATATCGACCCCGACCGATGGTTCATCGAGAAGATAGATTTCCGATTGACGGCTCAGCCATTTGGCGATTGCGACCTTCTGCTGGTTGCCGCCGGAGAGGGTTCTTACCAGCGCATCCGGCCCTTCCGTTTTTATCTGCAACCGCTTGATCAGATCGTCCGTCTGCCGCCGTTCGTCTGTTTTCCTGAGGAATCCAAGACGGGAAAAGCGCCCGAGACTGGCAAGGGTGGTATTTTCAGCAACGGTGAGATCGAGCGCGACGCCATCGCGGCGGCGATCCTCGGGAACGAGTGCGAGACGCTGCGCCGTCGCATATGCCGGGCTGGCGGCCGATATCGTCCCGCCGCCCGCTTCTATGGTTCCGGACGAGGCCGTCTCAAGCCCGAAAAGGGTGCGGATGACTTCCTTTGCGCCCGAACCGACCAATCCGGCGAGGCCGAGTACCTCACCTTTTCTTAAGGTGAAGCTGACATCCGAATATCTGTCGGCAAGCGAAAGAGCCTTTACGGAAAGGAGATTTGCGCCCGGAACGATCTCGGGCTTGGGGTAAAACTCGGCGATCTCACGATTGACCATCAACGCGCCGATTTCAGCTGCCGATGTCTCGGGAACAGAAAGGGTCGCCACATCCCGACCATTGCGCAGAACCGTCACCTTGTCACAGATATCGACGATCTCGCTGAGATAGTGCGAGATATAGATGACAGTTACGCCATCCTCTCGCAGCCGGCGGATGAGCGCAAACAGCAGCTCCACCTCACGCCGCACGAGGGCTGCAGTGGGTTCGTCGAACACCAGCACCTTGGGATTGTCGAGCAGCGCGCGCGTGATCTGGATGATCTGTTTTTCCGCCGCCGAAAGATCGGAAATCAGCGCCGAGTTCGGCAGGCGCACACCGAAGTAGCGCTCTAAAACCTCTGCGGCGCTGCCGCGCATCAGAGGGCGGTCGAGAAACGGCGTTCCCCTGATACGTGGTTCACGCGCCAGAAACAGCGCTTCGCCGACCGTGAATGTCGGCACCAGCAACCGATCCTGATGGATGAAATGAATACCGAGCTTTTCCACGAGATGCGGCGTCAACCGATCATGGGATTTTCCGTCGATCTCGATCGAACCGCCATCCGCCCCGTACAAACCGGCCAGCAGCTTGATGAGGGTCGATTTGCCGGCGCCATTCTGGCCAACGAGACCGTGAACGGTACCACGACGCACGGCAAGCGATGCACCGGAGAGTGCCTGAGCGCCGCTGAAGGACTTGGTAATATCGCGCAGACGAATGATGTCGTCCGTCTCACGGGACTCGACTGGATGATCCGGATATGTTGCGACAGCCACGGCAAACGCTCCATGCAAGGCGATTCAGATTCCTGGGCCAAATCCCGACAGACGCGGAGCAACCCCACCGCGCCATGCAGGCCAGTGCCTCAACCGATGCCGAGCTTCTTGGAGACCTCACCGACATTCACCTTGTTTGCGAGAAGGGCAGGAACATATGTTTCACGCGGCAAGGTTTCGCCCGCCAGATAACGTGCGACATTGCGGATGGCCGTTCTACCGAGTTCGGCAGGCTGCTGGGCGACATCGGCCGCAGCGGGAGAATTGGCGTCGGCGACAAGCTGAAGAACTTCAGGGCTACCATCAACACCATAGGTCTTGATTTCCGTGCGGCCCGCCGCGACCAGCGCCTGTGTTGCACCGAGCTGCGGAATATCCCACGCCGACCAGATCGCCTTGATCGAGTCCTTTTCCGGATATTTGCTCAAAATTGCGGTGATCTGCGTAAAGGCGTCCTGAACGGTGTTCGGAATGACGTCCCGCAGTTCCGGCTGGATGATCTTCACCTTGGGGAAATACTTCGTGACGTTGACAAGCTGGTCATAACGGATGGCGCAGGGCGTCACGCCGTAAAAACCGTTGAACACAACGATATTGCCTTCGCCGCCGATATCGGAAACGAGCTGCAACGCCAGATCCTTGCCGATGCCCCAATTGTCCGAGGTGGCGTTGTTCAGTGAATTGGTCGAGCCGACATCGATGGTGAAGACGGGGATGCCCGCATCACGCGCCTTTTTCAGCCAGGGATCGATGACGCTCAAGGTGCCCAGAAGCTGCACGATCGCATCCGGTTTCTGGGCGATCAGCGTCTGGAGCTGCGACACCAGTTTGCCGTCATTGCGGCTTGCGTCAACCGCGATCGGTTCGCCGCCGAGGCGCTTCACTTCCTCGATCTGGGCATTATAGGCCTGCAGATCGAAAAAATGATCCGTACCGGTGGCGCTGATGCCGATGCGCTTGCCCTTCAGGGAAAGCTCCTGTTCGGCGAAAGCCTGCGAACCGGAAACCGCCTGCGTGCCAACGGCTGCAGCAGCAACCGCCGCCAGTTTCAGGAGGTTGCGGCGATTAAACCCGGAAGAGGAAATATCTTCTGTCATGTGCGTCCCCAAAATAGATATAATCTATAAATAAAATATGGAATTTGCCGCCAACAGACAGGATTTTCCAAATGCGAGCCGATGCGGAAAATTTTTCAGCCGTCGGATCGGATTGATTGGGCTCTGTTGACAAAAGGAGCAGCCATCTTGATCGACAGGACCCTAAGCGGTCCGAGACCCGATGAGATTGTCCGAGTCCGCCAGTACGGGTAGTTGCAGATTGGTGCGGAAGTCGTCACCGATGTAGTCCGTATCGACTATTGCGCGGCGGCGCAGTTCCGGCAAAAGCCCGTTGACTAGCAAATCCTCCTGCTCCGGATTGCCAAACCCGTGAAGGGAAAGCACGTCGAGAATTCCCGCCCGATATCGCTCTTCGATTGCGTCGACAAGTTTCTCAGGCGTGCCCGCCACGGACCAATGTCCTGTTTCCTGCGCCTGGATAATCAGCTCGCGCAGTGACAGCCCCTCTTTGGCGTATCGACGGAAGACTTCCACCCGGCCGCGACGGCGGTTGATGCTTGTTACTTCCGGCAGCAACGTATCCGGCAGAGGCTGGTCGAGCGGCAGGTCGGATAGCTCGAGATCACCGCCCAGCATATCGGCCAGCTTCAGGCGGCCTTGCTCGTAGTCGATGCGCTCGTGTTTTTCCTTCAATCGACGGGCAACATCGGCATCGGACTCGCCAATGACCGCGTGGAAAGAATTCATGATCAGGGGCAAGCCACCGGCACGGCCGAAACCTATTGCCCGGCGGCGCAGTTCGGTGGCGAATGCGACCGCATCTTCGAAACGCGGCTGCGACGTGTAGACAACCTCGGCGTAACGTGCGCCGACGGTGACACCCGCGTCCGATTGGCCGGCCTGAAACAGCACCGCCCTACCCTGCGGCAGCGGCGGCACATTCAGCGGCCCCTGCACGTTGAAATACCTCCCCTTATAGTCGATGGGGTGAAATTTGGCGGGATCCACTCCGACTGCGCCGGAGGATTTGCGCTGGGCCGCATCCCTTTCATTGGCATCATAGAGGGCGTTGACGACTTCGATGAACTCCGCCGCGCGCTCATAGCGTTCTTCCGGGCTTGGCAATTGCTCACCGAAATTCTCCTCGCCGACCGAAGAGGTCACCGCATTCCAGCCCGCACGACCGCCGCTAAGGTGGTCCAGCGTGCCGATCTGGCGCGCGAGATTATAAGGGTGATGGAACGTGGTGGAAATCGTTGCGATCAAACCAATCCGCGACGTCGCCTGGCTCAGCGCCGCAAGCGTCACGATCGGCTCCTGAATGCCGGCCGTACCGGCAAGACCGGCGGGATCAATGTGGAGAAGATCGGCGGTGAACAACCCGGTGATCTTTTCGGCTTCAGCCTTTTTTGCCAGTTCAACGGCGCGTTTGATGCCGGTCGTTGCCGTGGGATCGTTCGATGCGGCGATAACATTGCCGGCACCGGTGAGCGTTTTCAGACGTCGGGGGCGGGTAAGTGCCATGATCGGTTCCTCCTCAGAGAATGCTGTCTCGTATTTTCATACCGGATGGCTGCCATCCGGCGGGTTTCATGCAAGCGCGGGAACGGCGTCGATCAACGTTCGGGTGTAACCGTGCCGGGGAGCGGAGAATACCTGGTCGACATCGCCGCTTTCGACGATCCGGCCGTCCTTCATCACCAGCACGCGGTCCGTTAGGTGACGCACGACACCGAGATCGTGGGAGATGAACAGCAACGAAGTGCCGGATGCCGCCTGGAGTTCCGCCAGGAGATCGAGAACCTGCGCCTGAACCGAAACATCCAGTGCGCTCACCGGCTCATCGGCGATCAGGAGGCGCGGGCGTGGGGCGAACGCCCGGGCGATGGCAACGCGCTGGCGCTGCCCGCCCGAAAGCTCCCGGGGATAACGGGTCAGAAATTCGCCCCCCAACCGCACGGCTTCGAGAACCTCAAGCACGCGGTCGCGACGTTCGGCGCCGTAAAGGCCGGTAACGTCAAGGCTCTCGCCGACAATCTTCTCGACCGTATAACGCGGATCGAAGGAACTGAAGGCATCCTGAGCGATCAGCTGCATGGTGCTGCGGCGGGATCTGCGCAAGCTTTCCGCCACATTGCTCCATGGCTGGCCCTCGATGACGACCGTGCCTTCATCGGGTTCGACAAGCCCCAGAACCATTTTGGCGACAGTGGTCTTCCCGGAGCCGGACTCGCCCGCGATGCCGAGCGCCTCACCGGCGCAAAGATCGAAGGATACATCGTTGACAACAGGCGCGTTTTCCGGACCGCCGTAATGTTTGACGAGATTGCGGACTGAAAGGACGTGCTTGCCCGCATGGACGGTTTTCGGCGGCAGCGGCACCCGTTGTGAGACCGGCAACGCGACATTTGCTTCCTCATCGACCGTTCGTGGCGCAGGTGCTGACAAGCGAAAGCCTTTCGATCCGGCCGATGGCACCGCGTCGAGAAGCTGGCGCGTATAGGGATGCTGCGGCCTGCGCAGCAGCTCTTCAGTTGGCCCTTCCTCTACGATGCGGCCTTCGTTCATGACGAGAACGCGGTCGGCAAGACGTGAGACCACCGCCAGATCATGACTGATCAACAACAGGGTGTGCCCGGCTTTTCGACGTTCGGCCAGCAGGTCGAGGATCTGCTTTTGCACCGTCGCATCAAGCGCCGTGGTCGGCTCGTCGGCAATCAGCAATGATGGATTACGGGCGATCGCGGTGGCGATCAACGCGCGCTGCCGCAGTCCGCCGGAAAGCTGATGCGGATATTGACGCAACCGCCGGTCGGGATCAGGAATACCGACCGATTGCAGTAACGCGTGGCTATCAAAACCCTGCGGCGAACGGGTGAACAGTTTCCGGCGGCCAGCCGCGTCCGAAAGCTGTTGCGAAATCCGGCGGAGTGGATCGAGCGAGACCAGCGCATCCTGCAGAACGAAACCTATCTCTTGCCCACGAAGACGACGCCAGCCGCCTTCGCGAAGGCCAAGAACATTCTCACCCGCTATTTCAAATTTGTCGGCAGTTACACTGGCGGCATTGCCAGCAAGCCCGATCAACGAACGGGCCGTGACCGATTTTCCCGAACCGGATTCTCCGACAAGCGCGACGGTCTCGCCGCGGTGAATGGTAAGATCGATGCCGTGCACGACTGTATTGTCGGCGGTCCCACGCGGAAAACCGATCTTCAGGTTGCGCACGTCGATAAGCGGCGTCATGCCTGCCTCCTGCCTTCGAATGCGAGCTGCCAGCGTTTTCCAAGAATGCTGATGGCGATGACTGTCAGTGTGATGGCGACACCCGGCCAGACGCCGATCCACCACGCCACGCGCAGATAGTTGCGCGCTTCCGCCAGCATGGCGCCCCATTCGGGCGTCGGCGGTTGCGGACCCATGCCGAGAAAACTCAAGCCTGCAGCCTGAATGATGGTCGAGCCGAGGCCGATCGTTGCCAGAATGGGCACCTGTGCAATCGCATGCGGCAGGATGTGCCGGGTGACCAGCGTGAGGCGCCCGAGGCCGAAGGTTTTCGCCTGCTCCACATAACCGCTTCTGGCGATGACGAAGGTCTGTGCGCGCACGACACGTGCAAAGCGCGGCACCGAGGCGACACCGAGCGCGAAGATCAGGTTGACCGTTCCTGGTCCAGTAAACGAGATCAGCACCAGCGCCAGAAGCAGATCGGGGAACGACGATACGACATCGAGAAACCGCGAGATGAGTTCGTCGACCGCGCCACGAGCGAGACCTGCAATAAGCCCGAGAAAGGAACCGGCCAGCGCGGCGATGGCAATGGCGCTGACACCGATCAGGATCGAATAACGTGCGCCGTAAATCACGCGCGAAAAGACATCGCGGCCCAGATGATCGGTTCCGAACCAGTGCTCGGCGGAGGGCGGCAACTGCGCCTGCAAGGGATCGGCCAAAAGGGGATTGGCGGCCGTGACAAATTGCGGCCACAAGGTCGCTGTTGCCACCAAAAGCAGAAACAGTGACGCGAGCGTCAGGCTTGGCCTCGCAAGCAATGTCGACGCGATCTGCCGTAGACGACCAGTCGCAGACAATGGGGCATCAAAGGAAATGCTCATGGCTTGCTCCTCCCGCCCTCATTGCGCAATCTGGGATCGAGCAACAGATAAAGAATATCCACGAGCGTGCTCATCACCACGTAGATGAGCGCAGACAGGATAGCGACTGCCAGCACCACCGGCATGTCATGCGCAAGAACGGCATCCACCGTGATCCGGCCGAGGCCCGGTCGCCCGAACACCGCTTCCGTGATGACGGCGCCGGACAAAAGATTGCCGACCAGCCAGCCGGCCAGCGTCACCGTCGGCAGCGCGGCATGGCGCAAGCCGTGACGCAGCCTGAGGACAAGATCGCTTGCCCCCCAGCTGCGAACCGTCAGCGCAAAGGGTTCCTCGAGCGCCCGCTCCAGACCTTCGCGCAGCACTTGTCCGAGTACGGCCCCAAGCGACAGGCCCAACGACAGGGCCGGCAGCACCAGTGCCGACAGGTCTCGGTCGCCGGAGACGGGGAAAATCTTGAACGTGAACGAAAAAACGTAGAGCAGCAGGATGCCCAGCCAGAATGTCGGCGTGGAAATCAGCGTCAGTTCGAGACCGCTGGCAATGCTGCGGGATATGGGTTTGCCGGCGGTGAGGATGGCGCTGGCGACAGCGAAGATGATGGCTACCGCAAGTGCGGCAGCGGTTAGCTTCAGCGTCGGCAGCATCTGCGTTGCCACGAGGCCCGATATATCGGTCTGCAGAATATAGGAACGCCCGAAATCGCCGTGCAGCAGTCGCGTGAGATAGGCAAGGTACTGGTCTGGGATAGACCGATCCAGCCCCCACTCCGCACGGATTGCCGCCTCGACTTCGGGTGTGCGTATCTGTTCACCGATCAGCAGGCTGACAATGTCACCCGGCGCAAGCTGTATGCTGATAAAGCTCAGCGTCACCGCCGCCCACAGAACGAGTATACCCGAGCCAATACGACCGAGGACCTGAAACGGCAGGCCGCTCCACCGCCGAAAGCTCCGGCGGCGGAAAAAGGACGTTGGTGCCTGGCCCAGGGATGTCACATTGTCAGCGGTCATAGCATCCAACCTCGCGTTGTTTTCTATTGTCAGTCGGTCGGTAAGGACTATTCGCTACGCCATATGTCGTAGGCGTTTTCAGGCAATTGCTTGAACGGCCGGAAGGTGATGCCTTTCACATAATTTGCGGCGGCAACCTGGTCTTCGGGCTCATAAAGCGGAATGGCGTAGGCCTGATCGACGATCGCGAAACGTTGCAGCTTCGCATAAACCTCGAAACGTTTTTTCGTATCGAGGGTCGATGCCGCCGCGTTCAGCCACTGTGCCAGTTCCGGCGCTTCGGCCCGGCTGTAGTTGATGGTGCCGCCCTTCTGAAGCGGCAGGTAATGATATTCGATGTCGATCGCATCCGTCGGCGTGTTGGAATTGGCGATGGAGCCAAACTGGCCAGTCTTGCGGCGGTCGGTATAGGTCCCGGCGTCGACATAGTTGATCGCAAGGTCGATGCCCGCCACCTGCCGGGCCTGCGCCTGCAGCGCCTGCAGCAGGACATCGCGCTGGTCGCGCACCGTGGCCTGCGCCTGCACAACATCAATGGTCAGACGCTTGCCGTCCTTGATGCGGAAACCTTCGGCATCCTTCTCACGCCAGCCCGCTTCCTCCAGCAGCCTGTTGGCCACGTCGGCATCGGCGCCATAGGTATTCTCGATGCTCTTGTCGTAAAATTGCGGATCGATCGGCGAGGTGATGCCCCAGGCGCGTGTGCGCTCACCGCGATAAACCGCCTTCAGGATCTTGTCGATATCGAGCGAGGCGAGGAGCGCCTTGCGCACTTTGACATCCTGTGTCGGACCCCAGGTGACGTTGAGGAAGAGCGAGTATGGCGTGCCCGTATTAAGCGCCGTCTGATAGGTGAAGTCTGCGTTGTCCTTGAAGACAGCCGCATCGTTGCCCGAAATGCCCTCGATCACATCGAGCTGCCCGGAGGTCAGGGCGCCGGTCCTGACGGAGGATTCCGGCAGGAAACGATAGGTCACCTGGTCGAGATAGGCCGCTCCCTGATGTTTGGCGGTCTTCGGCGCCCAATTATAGGCCGGGTTCTTTTCGAACTGGATTTCCTGCCCCTTGACATAACGCTTGAGAATGAACGGCCCGGTCCCGGCAACTTCAGGCCCTCCGGACTTGATCTGCGCCGATGAAAATGCAGCCGGCGACAGGATTTCGAGGCCCGCGACATAATCGAGGAAGGGTGCGTAAATGTCTTTCAGGGTGAAAGATACCGTATGGGAATCGACAGCCTTCAGCTCGGCGATGCGCGAAACCGGACCGGCGCTGACGCTGGTGGAATAGCCGGGATCTTTAAGCTTTTCGAAATTGGTGATCACCGCCTGCGCATCGAACTTCTGGCCATCGGTGAAAGTGACGTCGTCGCGCAGCTTGAAAGTGTAGGTTTTTCCATCCTCGGAAATGCTGTAACCGGTCGCAAGCCATGGCACATATCCGCCATCGGCCGTCCGCGCCAGAAGCGATTCATAGGCGTTGCGCAGCAGCAGCTTGGTCTTGTCCTGACCATTCAGTTGCGGATTGAGCGTTGCTGGCTCGGTCTCCACACCCCAGGTCAATGTACCGCCACTAACGGGCTTGGCGTCTTCCGCCATGGAGAGGACCGGGAAGGCTGAGATTGCCAGCAACGCGGTGCCGGAAACGACGAACTGTCTGCGATTGAACATGCATAAACTCCATTAAAAATATTGAATTGCCGACAGATCAGGCGTTCTGCTGAAGCCAGATATCGTAGGCACTATCGGGAAGGCGTTTGAAGGGTCTAAAGCCGACGCCCTTGACCGCGGCCACAGCGGCAATCTGGTCGTCGGGCACATAAAGCGGCAGGCCAAGCGCCTGCTCCAGAAGCGCATAACGCTGCAATTTTGCGTAGATTTCGAACCGTTTTTGCTGATCGAGCGTCGATGCGGCCTCGTCCAGCCAGGCGGATATTTCCGGCGCCTCGGTGCGGCTGTAATTGATCGATCCGCCCTTGTCGCGCGGCAGATAGTGGAAATAGATCGTGACGCCATTCTCCTGCGTCGTCGTCGAGTTCGGAATGATGCCGTACTGGCCGTCCTTCTGGCGGCTGGAGTAGGTTCCCGCATCGACATACTGCAAGGCGAGATCGATGCCGGCATTCTGGCGCAGTTGCGCCTGCACCGCCTGCAGGAGAATATCGCGCTGGTCGCGCACCGTGGATTGCGACTGCACGACCTCGATCGTCAATCGCTTGCCGTCCTTCACACGGAAACCATCGCCGTCGCGGGCGGACCAACCGGCTTCATCGAGCAGGCTATTGGCGAGCTTCGGATTGAAACCGTAGGCCTGTTCGATGCTCTTGTCGTAAAAATCGGTATCCGCCGGGGTGAGAATACCCCAGGCCCGCCGGCGCTCACCGCGATAGACAGCCTGCAGTATCTGGTCCACATCCACCGCCGCCTGAAATGCCTTGCGTATTTTAACGTCGGCGGTCGGCCCGTAATTGACGTTCAGGTAAAGCGTATAGGGCGTGCCGGTATTGATCGCCGTCTGATAGGAAAATTCCGGGTCGTCGCGGAAGAGACCGGCATCATTGCCCGGAATCCCCTCGATGACCTGCACCTGCCCGGAAGACAGCGCGCCGCTGCGCACGGCAGATTCGGACAGGAAACGATAGATCACCTCATCCAGATAGGCCGGCCCCTGATGACCGGCGCTCGCTGGCGCCCAGTTATAGCCGGGATTTTTGACGAAGCGGATTTCCTGACCCTTGGCGTAACGATCAAGAACGAACGGCCCGGTTCCGGCAATCTCGGGCCCGCCGGATTTCAGCTGTGGTGAGGAAAAGGCCCGTGGCGACAGAATTTCAATACCCGACGCGCCGTCGAGAAAGGGCGCGTAAACCCGGCCGAGCTTGAGCACGACCGTATGCTCATCCACGGCAAGCGCTTCGGTGACATGGGAAACATGACCGGCGCTGATACTGCCGGAATAGGTCGGCTCCTTCAGCTTGGTGAAGTTGAGCGCCACCGCGGCGGCATTGAACTTTTCGCCATCGCTGAAGGTCACGTCGTCGCGCAATATGAAAGTGTATTGCTTGCCATCGTCGGAGATCGAATAGCTCTTGGCCAGCCATGGCGCATAACCGCCGTCCGGCGTGCGGGCCAAAAGCGACTCATAGGCATTGCGCAAGATGAGCTTTGCCTTGGCCTGCCCGTTCAGATGCGGATTGAGCGTGCTCGGTTCGGTCTCCACGCCCCAGGTCAGCGAACCGCCGCTCACCGGCGCCTGCGTGGCCTCGCCTGCGCCGAAAGCAATGCCGCTGGTGGCGAAAATCGCCGCAGCGCTTGTTGCCAAAATGAAATGACGTCTGGTTACCATGTCTAATCCCCTCATGCCCGGCAGCTTGTCGTCACGCGGCAAGCGCGCGGCCGGCTGTCGCCAGATATTCGATTGTCTTCAGGCGATGTGCGCCATCGGATACGGGGCAATCCACGATGAACTCGTCGATGCCATAATGGTGGTGAAGCCGCAGCAATTCCGCACGAACCGTGGACGGAGAGCCGCGGATGATCAGCGGGCTGCGTTCCTCGATGCGATATTCCGTGGCGCCCGCCTGCCGGACATATTCGCGAGCCTGTTCTTCGCTTCCGACATTCACGCCCTGACCGCCTTCGACCTCGACGCGGAAACGGCGACCTTCCACCGCAAGCGCATCGGCGGCCTGATCGGTCTCGGCAACCACAACGGCAACCGCCAGAACCGCATATTTGCCGCCTTCTGCCCTGAACGCGGCCAGCGCTTCGGAAATCGCCGCCTCATTGCCGTGGATGTGGCCCGCATAAACGAAGTTCCAGCCCAGCCTGCCCGCAAGCCATCCGCTTTCCGGGCTCGCACCAAGCAGGAAACGGTTCGGCGGCGAAGGCGGAGAGGGATAGGCTGTGAGCCTGTCTTCGTCCCGATTTTCCGCCCTGCCATCGCCAACAAAGTGATCAAGCTCTTCGAGCTGCTGTTCAAAGGTGGGCTTGCGTGCCGGATCATAGGCCCCTTGAAGGGCACGCGTGGATAGCGGCAGCCCGCCGGGCGCCTTGCCGACACCAAGATCGACACGATCAGGCGCAAGCGCTGAAAGCAGCTTGAAGTTTTCGGCAACCTTGTAGGCGCTGTAATGTTGCAGCATGACGCCTCCGGACCCGATATTGATCCGCTGGGTCTGGGCCAGCAGGAACCCGATCAGCACTTCGGGAGACGAGCTCGCAAGCTTCGGCGAGTTATGATGCTCCGCAACCCAGAAGCGGGTGAAGCCGTGCGCCTCCGCCTTTTGCGCCAGCGTCACGGTTCTTCGCAGCGCCGCTACGGCGCTTTCATCCTGATGGATCGGACTCTTGTCGAGAAAGCTCAAACCAAAGGTCATCAATGCTCCATGAGAACCGGTTTATAAATTTGATAAAATCTATATTTTTAATGTGATAAAAATCGAGCAATGATATTTCCTTATTCAATTGCACAATAAAAGATCATGCCGTGCCAAAGAAGCACGCCTTGCGCCATGCTCCTGCGCGCGGCTGCGGCCGGTGCAAGCATTCAAGTGCAATGCTTGATGCACACCGTCCGGACAGCCGGCTATCGTGCCCAAGCGAGACAGCCATGCCCGATGTCATCATTCATTCGTCCCTTCTTCATCCTTCAACCCAACCCCTCATCGAAGGCCTTATCAGCGAGTATGACGGGCGATACGGTACTGCCGATCGCCCTGGCGGCGCTCGCGGCGAGATCTACCGATATCCCGAAGGGCTCTATTCTCCGCCGCTGGGCGATCTCCTGCTGATGCAGCGTGACGGTAAAACCATTGCCGGCGGCGCCTTCATGAGCCACGACGACGAAACAGCCGAAATAAAGCGGATATGGACGGATCCTTCGTTGCGGCGCCAGGGGCTCGCCCGCACCATCATGTTGGCTCTTGAAGAAAGTGCGGCGGCGCTTGGCTATACCCGTACCTATCTCTCAACCGGATTTCGCCAACCGGAAGCCGTCGCACTTTATCTGAGGCTCGGATACCGCCCGCTTTTCGACACCGCTGCCGATCCGCACCTCTATCGCTCCCTTCCTTTTGAAAAGCACATTGGTGCCAAGGCCGGTCAGCAAGGGAGCACACCGATCTATCCTCCCGCCGCCTCCTTCGAAGAGGCGACCGCGCGGGTGAAAGCTTTGAAAGAAGGGCAAGAGGCAAAAATTCTGGCGCGCTTTACCGGACATGCTGCATCGCGTGCTGACGGAAGTCTCAACGGAATATCATATCAGGGTGCGCTTTCCGCTCGCACCCCTCAACCTTCAGTACGGAGTGCAACATGACTTTCGCGGCGAATTTTCATTTTGGCATAGACCTCGATCACCATTCGCACGATCTGCTCAGGCATGACGGGAAGACAAACGGCCTTCTCCAACGCCTTGATGAAGGTTTTGATCTCATCACTCTCGAAGATGGCTTTGCGCTTTCCGCAGGCAATGGCCTCGACGCCATCTTGTTTGCAAACTGGCTCGGCGCACGGACCAGCCATGCGGGCATCCTCGCAGGCGCGCCGATCAATTTCCTCGAACCGTTCCATGTATCGACGGCCATCGCCACCCTAGACTATGTGACGGACGGTCGGGCCGGCCTCCTCGTACAACCGCTTGAGGGAAACCGGGCAGTTGCCGCAAGGCGCGCCACGGGGGAACTTAATGGCTATCCCGAAAACAATAACAGCGCCCTCGAACTGGATTTCGACGAGGCGATCGACGTCATCAGACAACTCTGGGACAGCTGGGATGATGACGCCATCATCCGCGACCCGGAAAGCCAGCGTTTCATCGACGGAACGAAACTGCACTATGTCGATTTCAAGGGCGCTAATTTCAACGTGCTCGGGCCATCGATTACGCCGCGGCCTCCTCAGGGCCAGCCGGCCATTGCCGCCGTGTTAGGGGCCGACGACAACCCGCGTCTTGCCGCCACCGTCGACCTCGCCTTTCTGCGCGCCAACGACAGCAAGCTTCTATCAGTGGTGAAAGACATCAAATCCAGACACCCCGGACTACGGCTTTTTGCCGACGTGGGCATCGGAACCGACGCACCCGCGCAAGACACGATCCCGCAATGGGCCGCTGACGTGGAGACCGCTATCAGCCGAGCGCACGCATTGGCCAACGCCGGGCTGGACGGCATCCGCTTCCTGCCCCGCCAACCGGAGCGCGATCTGGCGCCCTTGCTGGAGCATATCCTGCCGGCACTTCGGCGGTCCGGCCTTGCGCAAGCACGGCGCGGATCGACCCTGCGCGATCGCCTTTCCCTGCCCGCCGCCGCGAACCGCTATGTCGCAGCTGCCTGACCGTCATCGGAAATAGTAATATGTCGAAGAAACAAGTCATCATCGGAGCCCAGTTTCCGGGCGTCAATAATTTCACGGTCTGGAGCGATCCGGCAGCCGGCAGCCAGATCGCTTTTTCGTCTTTCAGGCATTTCGCTGAAACCGTTGAACGGGGCAAGCTGGATTTTATCTTCCTCGCAGAAGGCCTGCGTGTGCGCGAGCAGAAGGGCCGCTTCCATGAGCTTGACGTGGTTGGGCGGCCGAACACATTGGCGATCCTGACGGCGCTCTCCGCCGTCACCAGCAATGTCGGCCTGATTGGAACGCTCACCACCACTTTCAACGAGCCCTATCCGCTCGCCCGCCAGCTTGCGACACTGGATACGCTTTCAAACGGCCGCGCCGGCTGGAACGTCGTTACCTCCCCCGGCGCCTTTACCGGCGCGAACTTCCGCAGGGGCGACCACCTGCCATTCGCCGAACGTTATGAGCGCGCAAAGGAATTCATCGAAGCTGCGCGGGCAATCTGGAAGGGCGAGGACTTTACCTTCAAGTCCAAGCACTTCGATATTGCCGGCCGTTTCGATCTGCCGCCCTCGCCGCAAGGCGCTCCCGTCATCGCACAGGCCGGCGATTCCGAGACGGGGCGTGAGCTGGCGGCCAGCCATGCCGACGTCATCTACTCCCGCCATGGCAGGCTTGAGGACGGGCAGGCGTTCTACAAGGACGTCAAAACGCGGCTTTCCAGATATGGACGCGGCCCGGATGATCTCAAAATATTGCCCGGCGCCGCTTTCGTTCTGGGCGACAGTCAGGAAGACGCCGAAGAACGGCAGCGCGCCATCCGTTTACAGCAGGTAAGCCCGAAAAACGCGATCGTATTTCTGGAGCAGGTATGGAACCGCGATCTTTCCTCCTACGACCCGGACGGACCGCTTCCAGAGATCGACCCTGAAGTTGCCTCTCCCGCGCTTGCGCAAGGCCGCGCGAGCCGTATCGACGACCGGCTTGAAACCGCCCGCGTCTGGCGGGAAATCGCTGAGCGCGAAAAACTGAGCATTCGGCAGCTCATCATCAAGGTGACGGCACGCCAGCACTTCATCGGCACGCCGGAAGCGGTGGCGAGACAGATCAACCACTATGTTCAGGAAAACGCCGCAGACGGTTTTGTGTTTGCACCGCATCTTACACCAACGGGCTTCGATGACTTCGTCGAAAAAGTCATCCCCTATCTTCAGGAATGGGGCGTCTATCGAAAAAATTATCAGACACAAACATTGCGAGGCAATCTCGGCCTCGCGGTACATTAAACTTTGTTTTCGTTCGAACAGGTATCCGAAATCCGGTTGGAGCGGTCCGGGTATTCCCGGAGTATCGGCGCTCCATCCGCTTTCTGGCAGGTTACGCTCGCGTTCAGATGTGATCGCTAGCAGATTCGCAATTCCCGATTAGTTGAATGGCCTTTTCAGTCGGGGGCACCAAAAAGCGAGAGATAACGCTCGCCACTGTCAGGAAATATGACCGCGATCGTCTTGCCCCTGTTTTCGGCACGTCGTGCAAGCTTGATCGCGACCGCGACAGCCGCACCGGACGAAGTCCCGACAAGGAAACCCTCCCCCCTTGCAATGGCGAGTGCTGCCCGCCGCGCCTCCTCGGTGGTAACGGCGATAACCTCGTCGACAACACCCCTGTGGTAGGTCTCCGGCAAGGTGTCTTCCTCGACCTCGGTCACCTTGTGGACTCCTTCGATTGTGCGGGCATCGGGGTTGTCCGCGGAAGGAACAGACTCCGGCGTCGGCTCGGCAACGACGATTCTTATTTCCGGCTTTTGGCCTTTCAGAAAACGCCCCGCACCGGATACCGTGCCGCCCGTACCGACAGTGCCAACAAGGATATCTACGTCCCCTTCGGTATCGCGCCATATTTCCGGCCCGGTCGTCTCGAAATGCACCTGCGGATTGGCGTCGTTGGAACGTTGCCCGGTATAAAAGGCGCCAGGATTCTCGGCCTTGATCCGGTCGATGATGCGATGGATCGCATCCGGTTGGAAAAGCTCCTCGTTTTCGATCAGCTCGATCTCGGATCCAAATTGCCGGAGGATGTTGATCTTGTCCTCGCTGATTGTATTGCGAAGATAAAATTTCGTACGATATCCGCGCGCGGAGGCGACCGCAGCAAATCCTATACCGGTATTGCCGCTGGTAAGATCGAAAATAAGATCCCCCGGCTTCAACTTACCATTCTTCTCCGCTTCGCGAATAATGCCCCATGCCGTGCGGTCCTTCACGCTGCCTGCGGGATTGAGGTACTCGATCTTGGCAAGAATGCGCGCCTGCAGATTATATTTCGTCCGAATTCTGGCGAGTTCCACCAGCGGCGTATTGCCGACAAGTTCCGTAAAATCACGATAAATCCTGCCCAATTTCACTATCCTGTTTTGCACTGAAGTGGATGTAGGAGACCGCTCGGACGAAGTGCCAGATCACTGGCTTTCATCGCGTGAAGGAGAGAAATGAGGGTTTGAAAGACCGGTACATCGCCGGTTAGCGCGACAAATGGAAGGCACTACGGACACAACAGCCACTAACAGGCAGGTTGCTTGCGCCAGTAAAGGCCGTGCGAATATTCCTTGTCGTGGAGATGTTCCCGATCTTCGTCCCATTGCGTCTTCATCGACGCTGTTCGATCAGATTCCGGTTTCTCGATGTCGCCGCTCACACTAGGCCGCTCCTGTCTGAACCAGTCGAATCCGAACCGTATTTTACCGCTTTTCCGCATTTTTTTGGCCTCCAGCTTATCCACCGACATATCCTGGAACAGGATCGCTTTTTTGAGCAAGAACGACACGTATTCAGGGATTTAAAGCCAACTCTCACACAAGCGGAATTAAATTTTCTTCCCAAAATTGGTTTCCGTCAATATTGTCTATTAAATTACTATACTAATATGCGGAACCGCACGGAAACAAACTACCCGCAAATCACGAACCGTAAGGCAACGCCTGTTCGCAAGGCGTGAAACATCACGGCCTTGCTGAACTGTACTGGATTGAAGAACGAACAAGACCCTACCCGTCTCGCGTTGTTTTCCGGCCGATGAGCGGATCTCCCGCCGTGCCGGAAAGGTAAAGAAGGATAGGAAGGAAGCCGCTGAAACGAAGGCGAAGCAGCTCATCCATATGATCGCCAAATATCGTTTGTGTATTTCTGCCGGCAGCTTTGGCATGATAGAGTGCAATGTCAGCCTGCCGGATACCCTGCCCTTATATGAACTGGTTGTGCCTCTCTGGAGGATAAGGCTAATGAAAATGAGATTTCTCGGTGAGGCTGTTCTCGCCTTAATGTTTTCCACTGCGATCGCCTGCGCCCAGCAGGCGTCCGACACGGTGGCACCCGAGAAGGCAACGGATGTTGCGACTGCCAGACGTGTCGAGTCAAGGAGCTTCATGGTGGCAGCGGCCAATCCGCTGGCAGCCGAGGCGGGGCGCAACGTGATCGCAGCGGGCGGTAACGCCATAGATGCGATGGTGGCGGTGCAGGCCGTACTTGGCCTTGTTGAACCGCAGAGTTCTGGGCTCGGCGGCGGCGCATTCCTGGTCTACTACCACGCAGAAAGCGGTAGGTTGATGGCGTTTGACGGCCGGGAGACCGCGCCGCGGGAAGCCACGCCAAAGCTCTTCCTGGATGACAAAGGTCAGCCGCTTAAATTCATGGATGCAGTAATTGGCGGCCGTTCCGTTGGCACGCCGGGAACGGTGCGGCTTCTGGAGGAAGCCCACAAACGCTATGGAAAGGCGGAATGGGCAAGTCTGCTGAAGCCCGCGGAAAAGCTGGCGACGGAAGGTTTCAAAGTGTCGCCGCGCCTTGCCTCCCTTATCGCGTCCGAGGGCGACCGGCTGAAGAAATATAAAGAGGCCCGGTCATATTTCTTCGACACCTCCGGGGCCGCCCTGCAGACCGGTGTCCTGTTGAAGAACCCTGTTTATGCCGAAACGCTTGCGATGCTCGCCAAAGGCGGCGCCGATGCTTTTTATAAAGGGAGAATTGCCGAGGCGATCGTCAAGACTGTGCGTGAGACGACCGACAATCCCGGCGTGCTGTCGCTGACCGATCTGTCCAACTATCGCGTGATCGAGCGCGAACCGGTTTGCTTCAGCTATCGTGCTCTTGATGTGTGCGGGATGGGTCCGCCCTCTTCGGGCGCCATCACCGTAGGCCAGATACTCGGCATGGCGGAGAATTTCGATTTAAAGAGCCTGGGGCCGAAAAATGGCGAAAGCTGGCGCATTATCGGTGATGCACAGCGCCTCGCCTTCGCCGACCGCGAGCGTTACGTCGCTGACACCGATTTCGTGCCACTACCGATCAAGGGCCTGCTGGACAAGACCTATCTAAGCGAGAGGGCAAAGCTGCTCGACGGCGACAAGGCGCTGGCCAAGGATGCCGTCAAGGCCGGCGAGCCGGAATGGGACCACGCGCTACTTTTAGGCCGGGATGCCGCGCTCGAGTTACCCTCCACAAGCCATTTTGTCATTGTCGACAAGGATGGCAACGTGGTCTCGATGACGACGACGATCGAAAACGGCTTCGGCTCGCGTCTGATGACGAACGGTTTCCTGCTCAATAACGAGTTGACGGACTTTTCCTTCAAGACCCATGACGGCGGCCTGCCGATCGCCAACCGCGTTGAGCCCGGCAAACGGCCGCGCTCCTCCATGGCCCCGACTATCGTGATGAAGGATGGAAGACCGCTGCTCGCCATTGGTTCCCCCGGCGGCAGCCAGATCATCGGCTATGTGACACAGGCGCTGATCGCCTACATTGAGTGGGGCATGCCGGTTGAGGCGATCGTCGCCCAGCCGCATCTCATCAACCGGTTCGGCATTTATGACATCGAGGCCGGCACCAGCGCGGAAGAACTGATCGGCCCCCTGAAGGCGATAGGATATGAGGTGAAACCGGGTGAGATGAATTCCGGTTTGCATGTTATCGAGATGACCGCCCAAGGTTTGGCCGGCAGCGCCGATCCACGACGCGAGGGAGTGGTTGTAGGGGAGTGAACGCTCAGCCTGCGAAAAGACGGCGGCCTCAAGAGACTGAGCATAGCGTCGTGTAGAGGCTAGGTAACTACCCCGCACGGGTGTTCAGCATTGTTGAGTTGCGATTCTTCATTGAGGCTGCTGCACTTGGGCAATCAAGTTCGTCGAACATCAGTTCTGAGTGTCTATCGGCATTCGATGCAGCACGTGGTGCGATTCTCGAAGCGGCGAAAAAGGTTTACGCGCGTGGCCGACGATCTATGTACGTGCTTAGTGCCAGAATTTCGGATGAATTCGGCCTCGCAGCTCCGAGAAATGCCGGCGCCGCGGCGAGACTGTCGCCCACCTGTCCAGCATCTCCACGCGTTTGCAGCGCCAGCATTGCGCGCCGACGAAGTATGATCACGGCAGGTCAGAATGGCACCCCGCTATCTCAGCGAAAAGGGCGCGACCAAGGATCGCGCGTATTGACGATGTCAAGGCCCCATGGATGATCCTCCTGCCAAACACATGGTGGTTCTGCAGTGCAGCAGCTACGTTGTCCAAAGGATAGAAAGCGGCGCAGCGCGCAGCTTCTCCCCAAACGGCGTTACACGATCATGGTCATGTAAAACCAGTCCCCGCACAAAACGATCACCTACCGCCTGCTCGAGTTGGCGAAGACCTCTAAAATCATCTGATTTGACCGTAGCGGATGCTTTGACTTCAATCCCAACCACGCGACCACGGCGGTCTTCGATCACGACATCGACCTCATCCTGATCTTTTGTTCGATAATGTGAAAACGTCAGACGGCGCTCTGACCAGGAGGCAAGCTTCAACAGTTCAGATACAACGAAACTCTCCAGTAGCGCGCCAAACCGGGTCTTGTCGCGTCGAAGACTATCCAGGCTGTCCTCTCGCAAGCTTGCGAGAAGGCCCGTGTCAACAAAATGCAGCTTCGGTGTTTTCACGAGCCGGCTTAATCGATTGTTCGACCAAGGCGGAAGTGTACGCACCAGGAAAAGGCGCTCCAGTATAGCTACGTATTTGCCTGCGGTGACGCTCGACAATCCCAATGCCGACCCAAAGCTGCTATGATTCACAAGCTGGCCTGCATGCTCACCAAGCACATTCAGCAATTTTGGCAACCGATCGAGTTGGTCGATATTTGCGATATCACGGACGTCTCGATCAAGAATGAGAGCGACATAGTCTTCAAGCCACGCTGCCCGGCGGGCAGCCGTCGGACGACGCAATGCCTCCGGATATCCTCCCTTCAGAACAATCTCCATAAGATCGTCGCCGAACACGACCCTCTCTCCGAGCGCGGGTTCGTCGCCATTGAAGATTTTATCGAGTAACTGCCCAGAGGTTGATTGGATTTCGGCTTGAGCAAATGGCAGCAGTGGTACGACCGCCATCCGGCCGGCAAGTGAATCAGCTATAGCTGGAACCGTCGCTAGATTGGCTGACCCAGTCAAAAGGAACCGGCCAGGCCGTTCATCCCGATCCACACTTTCCTTGATGGCGAGCATCAGCTCAGGTGCGCGCTGTATCTCGTCGATGACAGCCCTGTCGATGCCTCGAATGAACCCTATTGGATCAGCTCGCGCAGCGCTTAATGTGCCTGCATCATCTAGCGTCAGGTAGGGGCGATCTGCGTCTGAGAATTGCCGCGCAAGCGTTGTTTTACCTGCTTGTCGCGGCCCAGAGATCAAAACAACACGCGTATCTGTCAGAGCCGTATCAACGATTGGCTTCGCTTTACGGTCAATATACAAGCGGGTGACACCATCAGTTTTCATACGGCAACTCATAAACCAATCGCCGTCCAATTTAAAGAGATTCTCCGTCTGATTTAAATAAACCGTTCGTCTAATTCAAAACTCAAGACTGAGGTTTCCGATTCATTTTCCGAAATCAGTGACCGAGAGACTTCCCAGCAAGCTACGTCAGCAACTTGAAAATGGAAACAATTTGCGGCGGTATTCGCCTTGAGCGGATATGAACCGCCGACGCATTGGTTAATTCCCTTACAGTTCTTTGGACTTTCACGGCTGCGCAACAATTTACTCTTAAATGGCCGGTTGCGGCCTAAGAAGCCTAACCTCAAGTATGCACCATCTTTAAAGCTGTGGCGCAAAATACCGTTGTAGCCAACTGCAATATCTGGAAGCAGCATAGCCGCTGTTTACGTGCACTATCCAACTATAGATGAAAATGAGCCCCGTATCCTGGGAACGAATGACGCCGTTCAACCTCAAACTTTATCTTGGATCGTCGCGCCAATGAGCTTCGTAAACACCTCTTCTGCCTCCAAAGCGGAGCAAGACCCACGATTCATAGCATTTGTCAGCGCGTCTCCTGATGCAACCAACGCCAAGCTTGAAAGGGCGAGTGTGTCCAGCGTCAGGTTCGAGTGAGGCTTCAAAACCTCCACGAACATCTCGATCACCGCGTCGACTAACTCTTGATATACAGCCGCCTTTTCCTCGCTTCCGGCAAGCGCCGACCCAACAGCATGAAATTCGTCACCCTGATCGGCCCCGCAGGCCAAGTAGGTTTTTGCCAAAGCCGACACGGTCTCCTTTGCCGTTCGGTTCCCCTGAGCCATTAGCGCGCGAAAGGCCGAAATGCGTTCGGTGTCTATCCATCGATAGAGCTCAATCAAAAGTCCTGTTCTCGTTTCGAAGTGCTCGTAAGTGACGGGCTTTGAAACTCCCGCTCGCGCCGCGAGGTGCGCCAGGGTGAGCTTATCTGCGCCCTCTTCCCGGACAACCAGACGCGCCGTTTCGAGGAGCTGTAGACGCCGTTCTGTTTTCGATAGGCGGCCCACGATCCTATTGTCGACAAAAGTTTTTACTTTTTCCACTTGCGTACCTACTTTTAGTAACTTACGATGTGTAGGTATCAGTTAATCACAGGTGTCGTGATGTTACAAGCTCCAGGAAAACTGCAAGATCCTATACTGATCATCGGCGGCGCCGGTGAAGTGGGGCGCTGGGTCAGTCGATTCTTGCGTGAGTGGCATCCCGACTTGCCACTACTGATTGGTGGGCGGAACGAACAACGCGCGCTTCAAGCGGCTTCAGCGGTCGATGGCGCCTCTGCCGTAGCGGTAAATCTAACAGCGCCCGCTTTGGGACTAGGTAACTTAAGGGTCTCGGCTGTTGCAACGCTCTTCACCGATGAAACGGGAGCAGCGCTCCGCTGGGCCCAGCAAACGGGTGCCGGACACGTAAACATCTCACCAAGCATTGGCGAACTTGGCTTGGAGGTTGCGTCATTTATTCAAATGCCCACAGCGGCGCCCGTAGTCCTCGGTACCGAATGGTTGGTGGGAGCGACAAGCGTGCCATCCTTGTTCCTCGCCCAAGAATTTGGTCATCTGGAGCGAATTCACATCGAGGCGATCCTCGATGAGCAAGACGCGTTCGGACCCGCAGCAAATGCCGACTTTGAACGCCAGATGTATGCGGGCGCTGCAGCTCTCATCAGACGGGCTGGCGCATGGCGCTGGTGCAAAGGTGACGAAACCAGTTCCAAAGTATGCGCGGTAGATGGCACAGAGATCGACGCCAACATATTTTCACCGAACGACGTCTTGTTGCTGGCGAACGCAACCGGCTCACCAGACGTCCGGTTTGACTTGGCGATTGGGGAAAGCTCGACGCGGCGTAAAGGCGAGCCAGTATCGACTGAAATCATCATCAATCTCTTCGGCCTGGATTACGCGGGGCTGCAGCTTCGCAAACGTCACGCAATCGTGCACCCCGGTGGCCAGATGCCGCTTACGGGTCTGGGTGTCGCGCTCGTTCTTGAACGCCTGGCTGGTCTCGTAGCCGAAAAGCCCAAACCTGGTCTCTACTTCCCAGCCCAGCTCATCGACCACTCCACATACTTTGAGCGGCTTCGCGCCTCAGGTGGTGAAGTCATTGAATTGGAGCCGATCCAACACGCGCCGCAAGTCTCAATCAAGCATAACCTGGAGCAAAAAAATGAGTCCCCCTAGTGAAGTATCAGCCGTCGCTGATCATCCCGTACACCATTCGCAAATTGAGGCCAACGGTGCCTCTTTCCATGTCGTTGAGCAAGGCCATGGTCCAGTCGTGCTTTTCTTGCACGGCTTTCCAGACACGGTGGAAACGTGGCGTAGCCAGATGCAAGTTGTCGCAGAAAACGGGTACCGCGCGATCGCACTCGACATGAGGGGTTTTGGCGACAGCTATTCCCCGGCCGATCCCGCACTTTACAGTGGAGCCTACATTGTTGGCGACCTGATTGGCATCCTCGATGCGTTGCACGTACCTACCGCAACGATCGTATCGCATGATTGGGGCGCGGACCACGGACAACGGGCAATGGTCATGCGACCAGATCGTTTCAACGGGATCATAACGCTCGGCATCCCGTTCCTGCCGCGTGGCGAGTTGAGTACCTGGGACCTGCTACGCAGTCGCGGTCTCGGCGATCTCTATTATGCTTTCGACATGATGAAGCCGGAGACGGATGACCGGATTCGTGATGCGAGCAAGACTATTCCCAGTGCACTTTACTGGCTGTCGGGCGAGCCCGCCGAAGGAACCGGGTGGGATCCCATCGACGCAAAGCGGAATATGTTTCGGCCTGCCCCTGAAGTGCTGCCGAGCTGGGCCGATCCAGCCTATGTGAAGCACAACATCGAAACGTTCCAGCGAACGGGATTTCGAGGCGGTCTGAACCAGTACCGTGGCGTGCAAGCGACGTTTGAGCATCTCGCTGCCTACAAGAATGTGCTTATCAAGCAGCCTTCCCTTTATATTTGGGGCGATGCAGACGGGCTGTGTCGGCTGTTCCACCCCGTTCCTCCAACTGTTGAAGAGATGCGGGAGACAGCGCCCGGGCTCGTCGATGTCGTGCGCCTGGAAGGTGTAGGTCACTGGCCTCATCACGAAGCTCGCGACCGCGTGAATGCCGAAATCATCAAATTCCTGAACGGCCTCAACGCCACCGTTTCAGCAGCTGTCTAACCAATCAAGGAACATAAGACCATGATACTTTCTCATGCTATTCGGACAGGCGATCTTGCTTCGGTCAAAGAAGCTATCGACGCCGGGGCCAACGTCAATGCTCGAGGCCCCGATGGTCTCACGCCGTTGATGATCGCGTCTGCGCTTGGTCAGGCACAAGCTGTTGCTTTGCTCCTAACTGCCGGAGCGGACGTGCTGGCGGCGGAACCTCGAATGGGAGCAACGGCAATCCACAAGGCGGCACAGTCCGGCAGCGCCGACGTGATGGGGATGCTCTTGGACCACGGAGCCTTCATCGATCAGCAATCGCCCATTCTCGGTAACACCGCCTTGATGGACGCCGTGCTTCACAAACACGAATCTGTCGTGCGGGTTTTGCTGTCGCGGCGCGCTCGGACTACTGTAAGGAATTACTGGCAACAGACCGCGCTCGAAATTGCCAGGCACGACGACCTCAAAGCAATCGCAGCGCTTATTGAGGAACGCGATGAGGCGGACGAGAAGCACATTGCCAGCTTGTCGATCGTCTCATCAGTCAAGGCCGGAAATATTGAAGAGGTGAAGCGGCTGATCGCAGATGGCGCTGATTTTGAGGTTCGGGTGCCAATAACCGGGACGCTCGATGACGACTACACGCCTCTCGGTCTCGCAGTTCGCGAAGGTCATGCCGAAATAGTGCGCATACTGCTGGATTCTGGCGCAGATCCTCGCCGTACGATCGGTCTCATGCGTGGTTCGCCACTTCACGATGCTGCCTACTTCGGAAAGGCAGATCACATCGATATTTTGACTTCATCAACAAAGCAGGGGGATACTCAGGTTGAGCTTGATGCGCAGGGTCCTTACAATGGTCTGACCGCTTTGCACGATGCTGTGTGGCATGGATACGTAGATGCCGTGGCATCCCTAGTACACGCCGGTGCTCGCCGTGATTTGAAAACTCATTCGGGCCTGACACCGCTAAGCCTCGCTACTCTCTACGGCTATGACCGAATCGTTGAAATCCTTAGCAGCGAGAGCGATCAACCACGTAACTTCGGCTCAATTAGCTAGTGCTCAATCCCGGTGACCGTATCTGCCGATCGCAGGTGCGTTGGCAGCGAGATCACGCATCCTCCATTGATGGGACGGTATTCGAAATGCTCCCCATCCCGGAGATGTTCGCGTGAGAGCCTGTGCATATCCACGAAGGCCTGGCCCTCAATGGCCTCTTCCTTCGCTGGGAGGGAGCGTTTAAAAAAAGGAAATTAAGATTGGCTCCTGAGCCACCGCCTTTGAGCGCCAGATGAACAGAGACAGGCTACTCTCGATTAAAAACCGAGCTCGCTGAGTCCAGGATGATCATCTGGCCTGCGGCCAAGCGGCCAGTGGAAACGGCGGTCTTCACCGCGGATAGCCAGGTCGTTGATGCAGGCATAGCGCTTCCGCATCAGGCCGCTATCGTCAAACTCCCAATTCTCGTTCCCGAACGATCTGAACCAGTTCCCACTATCGTCGCGCCACTCATAGGCAAACCTGACGGCGATACGATTGTCGTTAAGCGCCCAGAGCTCCTTGATCAAACGGTAGTCGATCTCCCGCCGCCATTTTGCCGAAAGGAACGCGACGATCGCATCCCTCCCGGTGACAAACTCGGCACGATTCCGCCACTGGCTGTCTACCGTATATGCCAGAGCGACCTTCGCCGGGTCGCGGCTGTTCCAGCCATCTTCAGCAAGACGAACTTTCTCGACTGCGCTTTCAAACGTAAAAGGCGGAATGGGTGATCGTTGAGCTTCAGTCATGTTGCAGGGTTCCCCAACCGTGCGCGCAAGGTCGCGTTCTCGGTTTCCAATTTCCGCAGTTGTTCACGAAGAGGCGCGACAGCCTGTTCAACCTGCTGTTCGGTGTAGCGCGGGACTATATGTTGCGGGCAATTCCAATCGAACGCCTCAAGCCGAAGCCTGAATATCCGTTCCGCTCTTCCTTTGTAGGTCGGGTCGGACACCAGCTCCGTGAGTTCCTGGTTAGCATCAAGCGCCAGCCGCTCCACATGGGCGTAAATTTTGAGCCGTGCCCGTCGCACATAGTCCATCAAGAACAGGCAGGTCCGATCGTTAGCGGCAAAATTGCCGACGCTGATGTACTGGCGATTACCCCGGTAGTCGGCAAAGGCCAATGTTCGCTGATCGACGACCTTAAGGAAGCCGGCTTTTCCTCCACGGTGTTGAACGTACGGCCAACCCGTTTCGGAGACCGATGCCATATAGAAACTGTCACGCGAGGCGATGAAGGCGATCTCGTCTTCGGTGAAGGTGTCTGAAGGACGGTTGTCAGCGCCCAGCCAGATCTGATCCACTCCCATGCCCGCCTGAGCTGCTCTGACGCTTGGCGTTACAGCAACCTCAAGGAAATGATATGGCATGCCTATTTCTCCTTGCCCAGGCAGGCTCGCATCGTTGTCTCACGGCGCGAGCCCGGATTTATCTTCGGGTAGCCTAGATCAGTGCCTGGCATTTATAACCCTTAAGATCACCGAGAGCAGCAATCAGTCCTGCAAGGCCCAGTCTGCGACCTGCCAACGTATCTTCCCACGATCAGCAACGATACGACCGAGCCCAGGGAACGGCATGTGCGTGGCAGCGATGAGTGCGCCTTCCGACGCGGCACGCGGAAAGAAGCGATCACGCATGGCTTTCGCAGCGGCACGGTCCTGCTCAAACAGGAAGAACACATCGGTCGCGGCCGGATGTACGACCGGAAAAATCATATCCGAAACCATGATCATGCTCTTCCCGTCATCTTCGACCCGGACGCCGATGTGGCCGGGCGTATGGCCGGTCAAGTCGACGATCGAAACGCCCCGCATGATCTCGCGCTCTCCGTCGACCGCCTGGAGTCTCGGATATAGCCGCACAACCTCCTCCGCCATCCTGAAGCTCGTCTGCAGGTAATCGGGAGCGCCGTTGCGCTTGGCCGGATCGGTCCAGTGAGTGATGTCGCGACGATCGATATAAAGCTCGGCTCCGGGGTAGTTGTTCTGGCCTCCCAGAACCAGCCCACCCATGTGGTCCTGGTGCATATGCGTTACGATGACCGCGTCGATCTTGTCGGGCTTCAGACCGAGCGCGGCGAGTGCCTGTGGTAACTGTCCGGTCTGCCCGATAGACCCTGCCGCACCGGCGTCGATCAGGATGCGACGCTCGCCATCCTCTACGAGATATTGGTTGAAGAGGAACCGAACTCCGCTCGGCCGGGCGGTGAGCTGCGCGATGGCCGCCTGTTCGACCTCGGCCGCGGAACGTCCCGGAAAATAGTCGTATGGCATATCGGCATACCCGTCCGTCAGGGCTGTAACTGTGAAACGGCCAATGCGGATTTGCGCCAGCGGCGTAATGCCGCCCGGCGTTCCGGCGGTAACCTGCGTCGCGGCAAGGGCGGGCGTGCCACCGATCAGGCCTCCCGCGAGGAAGTTCCCTCCCATAAGGCCGAGAGGCAAGGCGCCGGCAAAGGCGCGACGTGAAAGTTGAGGCATGACATCTTTCTCCTGATCAGCAGCACGATGGAAGCTACGTCGAGTCCCGACGACGCGAATGCTATGACATCCACAAATAACGGGGTATCCTGGCAATGTGGAAACATTCCTCTCAATTTTCGGAAGGGTTCGATGGATCGGTTTGAAGCGATGTCGGTGCTGTTAGCGGTGGTCGACGCCGGCACTCTTTCTGCCGGGGCACGGCGGCTGAATGCGCCGCTGGCTACGGTCAGCCGCAAAGTGGCCGATCTTGAAAAGCATCTTGGCGTTCGGTTGGTCGTGCGCACCCGCCGCGGTCTCGCCTTGACGGAAGAAGGGCGCGCCTTCGTCGCCGCGTCACGTCGTATTCTCGAGGAGCTGGACGCGGCGGAGCGGCAGGCCAGCGGCGATTATGGAGCGCTGCGTGGCGGGCTGCACGTGACCGCGCCGATTGCCTTCGGCGAGCGCCATCTGCTGCCAATTGCGCTCGAATTCCTCAAGGAGCAACCTGATATCAACCTGCGGCTGACCCTGACTGATCGGCAGCTAAGTTTGGCAGATGAGCACGTCGATGTAGCCCTACGGATCGGGCACCTGCCGGACAGCGCTATTATCGCAACACGTGTTGGTGTCGTCCGCCGGGTGATCTGCGCGAGCCCCGACTATCTTGCCCGCCGAGGAGTGCCGCGTCAGCCGGAAGACCTCGCCCCGCATGACGGCATAAGCTTCCAGGGCTTCGCGACCGCCCCGGAATGGCGATACCGCCGGGACGGCGCGGCCTTCGCTGTCGAGCCGCGCCTCAAGCTCGCGGTCAACACGACGGAGGCTGCCATTCAGGCTGCACTAGCTGGTATAGGCATTATTCGCGTGCTTTCTTACCAGATCAACGAACATTTGCGCTCTGGCGCTCTGCAAGAATTGTTGGCGGAGTTCGCACCGGAGCCGCTGCCAGTAAATGTTATTCGCGGACCTGTCGATCCGCTGCCGCTGAAGGTCCGGTGCTTCCTTGACTGGATCGGCCCCCGCCTGCGCGCGCAGATGACATCCTAGCGCTCCCTCTATCCAGGCGCGCCTCCGTTGATGGCGGCCATGAGCACCGGTACGAATGCTGCAAGGTCGCTCGCCTTCCCTACGCACCTAACATGGCGGCTTTCCGGAAAGAGCCACAGCGTTCTCTAGGACTGAAATCAAGGCGCATTCCTGTCGCAAAATTCGTCGCTTCATGGCCAAAACACCCAGCTTCCAAGCTAAGCAGAGAAGCCGTCACGCCATCTCAAGGTGCGAAGATTCCATCCCCTGCGCGATAAGCGGCGCAGAAGACTTCGAATGCGGGTGGGAAGCGTTAAGTCGCCGAGCCACGATATCATGGTTCAGCCACAGGACGGGACCCGTGGGTTCCGATGATTCACTAAAGATTAGCTGCCCTGTTGCCGTCACAACGAGACTGCTCAGGAGGTCACTAATCATCATCTTGCCATCCCGATGCATCTGGGTGATCTCGTTTGACGTGCCAATGGTCAGATCGGCCTGTGCCTGGCTGTTTGCCATGGGCCATGCCGAAAAGTCATAGAACGGACGCATGACCTCGCTGGCCTGCATGGCAGTGATCTTCCGGAAAACATCCTTCATGGTTAAGCCATCGACCAGCAACTGCTCGCAGGCCTGCCACTGTTCGTCGGCCCATTCGCTCCCGTTTTCCTTCTTCAAAGCAAGCAGCAGCGGTATCAGGGGCAGCTCGATACCGGTGAACACATCGGATGAATTGGTCCGGATTTCGGGACAATTATAGACGGTTGCCGTGATCCCTTTCGCCCAGGCATCCTCTGCAATGCCTTCAAGCCGCATCTTCGCATATCCCTGGGTGTAGTTGGTATAGGTCTGCCAACGATAGCTCCCATCGATCAGGACCGCCGATCCGTGATAACCATAGGCCGTATATCGCACTTGTCCGCCCGAAGCTTCGACCCGCTCGCGGATCACCGTGCTGAAATCAATGAGATGGCGAAAGGTGTTTGCGGAGACATCGTCAAAATTCTGCAGAATGAGCTTTCCCATGTCACTGTCGAGCAGAGTCTGCGAAGACATGTGGCGGGCGCCAGTTCCCTTGTAGATTCGATTGGCGACGACCAGGAATACCTTCGCCTTCGGAATGCCCCCAGCCATTGTGTGGGCGAAGAAAACATTGCGGCCAGCGCCAATCATTCCGTCGAGAACGGCCATGACTTTTGAAAGCGACTCCGTAAAACGCGCGGTAGCGATGTCCCGGCATTGCCTGACATAGTCCCAATCGAGCTTGTCGTGTTCCCAGCTCTCAAGCGTCATCCTGGACAGGAGATCGGTGGGAGTTGGGCCGTCTGCGGGCGCATCGAGATCGAACCCCGCCATAAGAGGTATGTTGATAATCCTGCCGCCCAGCTGGGCCTCCGCCAAAGACAGTTCCTCGGCGTCGAGCGGCCGGAGCGCGTTGTTCTCGTCGCGCCGCCCGACGGTGATCCCCACAATCTCCATTCCAGCCCGTCTGGCTTCGTCAAGCAAGCCTGTGGCGTATCCGCGGCCGAATAGTTCGCCGAACAGTACGAAAACATCGCCCTTACGGAAGACCGTGTTTTCGGAAAGACGATTCAGTGCAACCGGATTTTCCATACCATCAACTCTTTGCTTCGCGTATCGTCGAGCAATGGCTCATACGACCTTTCACAAAGACATGACCGCACAGGCACAGAATGGGAACTCATTTTCGGTGACCGTTCATTTCAAAACGTGAAGTCGGCCCCTGTTGTTCTTACACTGCGGGGAAGTGCCAAAGCCGTTGGAAATCGGCGCACCGATACCAAAACCCATTGGTTCGAAACCCTCGTCCTACCGATGCTTGCGAGGTTATTGACGCGGCCTGGGTCTCAGTGTTGGGCATTCCATCATTGTCGAAGTCACCTATCGGCCGCGTTCTGGACGTGACCCCCTGGATCAGATCGACGAAGCGATCAGTAAGGCCGATATCGAGATGCAAGTTGGGATTGTCAGCCGCAAAGCCTGTAAACAGCCGCGGCAGAAGCAGAGGCGCCAGCTCGCTTGGCATGCTGACGCGCAGGCGGCCGGCGAGCGGAGAGCCGGCGCCGATTGCCTCATCGCTCGAATCCAGATCCCGCAAAAGCGGAGCAATCCGTTCGAAGAAAATCTGGCCGTCCTGCGTCAACGTCAGGGCGCGGGTGGAGCGCAGGAAGAGACGCGAGCCGATCTTTTTTTCAAGCCTCGCCACGCTCTTCGAGACCGCCGATGGCGTCGTATCGAGAGTGCGTGCCGCAGAAGCAGCACGACTATCTGGAGAAGCTGCGCGCAGGTGAACTCGACACGGAGCAGAAACAAAAAAAGCTCCTCGACGCTTACGCGGAGGAGCTTTCTGTTAAGCGACTTGAATGGCAAAATATTCAAGTTTCAGTGGTTGCGGGGGCAGGATTTGAACCTGCGGCCTTCAGGTTA